>DATEQE010000095.1:0-2479 GCA_035272825.1 Actinomycetota bacterium | reverse complement strand
CAGTTCCTCGGGAACCGGGGGAACCGGGCGGACCTTCGCGGCGTCGGCGAGCGGAACCCCGACGATCCCTGCTCCCCGCAGCGCGACCCTGTCGCCCAGGCGCCACGCCGCGCGAGGTCGATCGCGGCCGTTCCGAACCTCGTGGCGAGGATCCGGTCCTCCGCGACCGGCGACCCGCCTCGCTGCACGTGCCCGAGGACCGTCACACGCGTCTCATGGCCGGTCCGCCGCTCGATCTCGGCCCCCTCCCGCGCCGCCCAACCAGCATCCGGGGAGTGGCCCCATCGGCTCGAGGCCGAAGCCCCGGCCGCACCGCTCGCGCAGAAGGTCCGTCACGATCCGGTCAGCCGGCGATTCCCCTCCCATGTGCGCAGGTTCTCGACGTGGGAGCGGGGCTCCGTGGCATGCACGCATGTCAGCGGGTCCTCGCAGGACGGGTTCCCCTCCATGGTGAAGAAGTTGAAGCGGCACTGATCGCAGAAGACGTTCAGTTCCTCGGGCAGGTAGGGGCAGTCCCCCCAACTGCACGATCGCTCTCCCTCGCCGCTCGCGAAGTCGAACCCACATCCCGGACACTGACGGAACCCTTCCCACCTCGCCATCTCGATCGCCTCCGGGTCCATTGGAAGCCGACGGCACGACCGGATGCAGGGCCGAACGGCCTGGCCGCGGGGGGGCTTCCGACCCGGTCCGCGGATCCACGGAGGTGGTGGCCACTCAGGCACGATCAGCGGCCGAGTGACGCCGAGGCCGATCCCACGCCGAAGCGGAGACATCGCCGGGGAGATCGGTCGGTCGCAGCGCGAGCGGGAGACCCACGAGCACCCGTCCCTGCAGTATGAACCCCCGCGCGCCAGCTCCTGGTCATCGCCTGCCGCGGCCTCCCGTCAACTCGCGGCCCGAGGGCGCACGGATGGGCCGATACCTCGAGGCCGGTCGGGACCGAGGTCGGGCCTATGCGGGCTCGTACGGCAGGTAGCGCGGCTCCCACATCGTCGCGTCGACCACCGACTCGACCTCATCGTCGCGCAGGTTCCGGCCGACCCCGCCGTCCCGCGCCGCGCGCGCCACCGCGATCGCGACGGCGCGCGATGCCACCCGCAGTTCGGACTGGTTCGGGTAGAGCGCTCCTTCCTCGAGCCGTGCCTGGGAGACCGTGCCCGCAAGCGCCTCGGCGGCAGATAGGAACATCTCGTCCGTGATCTCGCGCGCCTCGGCGACCAGGGCCCCGAGCCCGATCCCCGGAAAGCAGAACGCGTTGTTCGCCTGGCCGATCACCTGGGCCCGCTCCCCGCGTACGACCGGTGGGAAGGGGCTGCCGGTCGCGACGATCGCTCGGCCGTCGGTCCACTCCAGGATGTCCTTCGGGTGTGCCTCGGTCTTGGAGGTGGGGTTCGACAGCGGCAGGATCACCGGGGTCCTCGCACGGGCCGCCATCAGGCGGACGGCCGCCTTCGTGAAGGTCCCGGGCGTACCGCTCGTGCCGATGAGGAAGCTCGGGCCTACCCGCCGCACGACCTCCTCGAGCCGGTACCGCCCGCCGGCCGCGAAGCGGTAGCGGGTCAGCTCGTCCGGGCCGAGCGCGAACTCCTCCTTGTCCGGGTCGAGCGGCTCGCGGCCCAGATAGGTGAGTCCCTGGGAGTCGAGCACCACGATGGCACGCCGAACCTCGTCCTCCGGCACGCCATCCCGGAGCATCTGCGCTCGAACCAGGCGCGCGATCCCGATGCTGGCCGCCCCGGCGCCGAGGAACACGAACCGCTGCGCTGAGAGCGGCTCGTTCAGGATTCGCAGCGCCGATCGGATCCCGGCGAGCACGACGGCCGCCGTGCCTTGGATGTCGTCGTTGAAGCTCGTGATCCGATGGCGGTACCGGTCGAGCAGGCGGATCGCGTTGTGCTGCTTGAAGTCCTCCCACTGGAGCACGGCGTGGGGGAAGACCTCGATGACGCCCTCGACGAAGGCTTCGATGAAGCCGTCGTACGCCGGACCTCGTAGACGAGGCTGCCGGTAGCCGACGTAGTCGGGGTCTTCTTGCAGCGTCTGGTTGTCGGTCCCAACGTCGAGCGAGACGGGCAGGCTCAGCGACGGGTGGATCCCGGCGCCGGCGGTGTAGAGCGCCAGCTTGCCGACGGGGATCCCCATGCCACCGCAGCCTTGGTCGCCGAGACCCAGGATCCGCTCGTTGTCCGTCGCCACGATCAGCCGGACGTCGTCCTGGCCGGAGTTCGCGAGGAGCTCGGGGATCCGATCGATGTCATCGGGCGTGAGCCAGAGGCCGCGCGACCGACGCATGATGTGGCTGTACTCCTGACAGGCACGGCCCACGACCGGCGTGTACACGATAGGCATGAGCTCCTCGAGGTGCTCGAGCAGGACCCGGTAGAAGAGCGTCTCGTTGCGGTCCTGGAGCGCCGCGAGCCCGATGAACCGCTCGAGTTCGTCGCCCTTGCGGCGATTCTTCGCGATCTCGAGGGCG
>DATEQE010000094.1:0-3885 GCA_035272825.1 Actinomycetota bacterium | reverse complement strand
GCGCACCCGCACGGGATCGCGCCGCACTTCGGGCACCCGCTCGCGTACCGCGCCGCGGCCTGCTCGAGGTCGACGCCGGCGAGGTTCGCCAGCGAGCCGACCCACGCGAGCACGTCGCCGAACTCGTGCTCGAGGTCGCCGTTGCCGCGCAGCGCTCGAGCCACCTCGCCGACCTCTTCCGTCAGCCACCGGAACGTGCCGTCGATCCCGCGCTCCGCATCGCGCTCGACGTAGGTACGCCTCAAGACGTCTTGGAACGCTGCGATCTCCATCAAGGGGACGAGTCTAGCGAGTGTCGAGCTTGGTCTCGGTGGGCGGTACCTCGAGGTCGGGGATCTCCTCGGTGTCGAAATCGGGGATCGCGAACTCCGCGTCGGTCTCGGCTCGTCGCTCGAGCGCCTCGGGGGGGAGATCGCGGCAACTAGGAACTTGATGTCAAACCTGTCGGCCCGACGGGTGATGCCGGTCCACCGATTCCCTGCGGCACAACGGGTTCAGGCACGGACGGGGCCTCGGGCAAGCGTCGGCCGACCAGGGCCAGGACCAACGCAAACGCCACCCCGAGCCCGAACGCGCCGGCCAGGCCGGCCTCGAGTGAGATGGTGCCGGCGTCCGCGAGGGCGATGAAGACGCCGCCGAGGCCGGCGCCGATGCCGACGCCGAGGTAGTCCATGAGGATCGTCGAGGAGAGCTCGGCGGCCTCGCGGCCTTCGGTGGCCTCGCCCATGACCGAGAGGGGGATCGTGGGCCACACGATCCCCATGCCGATGCTCGCGATCGCCCAGCCCACGTACGGCACCACGAGGGGGACGTCCAGGAGCCCGACCGCAAGGACGGCTCCTCCCGAGGCGATCAGCAGCGCGCCGAACGTGGTCAGCCACCGCGTGCCGAGACGTCCCGCCACCCGGGACTGCCACCACGAGCCCGCCGCCCACGCGAGCGCCGAGCAGGTCAGCACGATCCCGGCGATGCCGACCGAGAGCCCGCGGACCTGCGTCAGCATGAGCGTGACGAAGCCGTCGATGCCGAAGAACGCCGCCGAGGCGAGGAACGCCCCCGCGGACGCCGCCGGCAGGCCTCGGCGGGCGACGAGGGTTCCGCGCGGCGTGATCCTGCGGAGCGCCGGGATCGTGATCGCGAGCCCGAGCACCACCAGCGGCCCGCTCCACACAGATGGATCGGTCAGCCCGGCGAGGAGCGCCCCGGCGCCGACCATCAGGACGAGCGAGGCGCCGATCGGGAGGCTCGAGCGCTCATCGCTCACCTGTACGTTCCGCAGGGCCGGCATCACGAGCGCCGCCGCGAGCACGATCACCGGCAGGGGAGCCACGAACACCCAGCGCCACCCCACGGCGGCGTTGATCAGGGCGCCGATCGGCGGTCCGACCAGACCCGGCAGGATCCACATCGAGGCGAGCAGCGCCATCACCCGCGGCCGGATGTCCTGCGGGTAGGTCTTCGCGACAGTCCCGAGCGAGACCGTGTACAGGCCGCCGCCGCCGATGCCCTGCACGAACCGCGCGACGACCAGGATGAACATCGTGGGCGCCGTGGCGGCGAGGACGAGCCCGCCAACGTAGAAGGCGATCGAGACCCCCAGGATCGGGCGAGGCCCAAGCCGGTCGGTCATCCGCCCGGCGATCGGGACGCTGCCGATCGAGGCGAGGGTGAGCGCCGCGTAGATCCACCCGTAGAGCTTGAGCCCGTGCAGGTCGGCCTGGACGGCGGGCAGGATCGTCGCCACGACCATGATCTCGACCGCGACGAGCGCCTCGAGCAGCAGCAGGCCGATCGTGAGCCGGCCGCGGGCACCTGCGAAGACCGCTCGCCAGGGCGGTGGGGTGGTTCGATTCGAGAGCGTGGGCATGTGGCTCGAAGCCTACGGGCTGCCGCAGCGACAGGTGTCGGGCCCGGATGGCCCCGGCCGGTCGGACACCAGGAACGGACTTCCGCCCGTTTCCTCTGATTGCCCAGGCGACCTACGGTAGGCGAAGCATGCGACGTGACCCTCCGGCGGGAGTGCTTCCGCTGAAAGCCCGTCGTCCTAGGGATTCCCCCAACGTCCCGACTGCATCCGAGGCGTCGACCTGCCAGGATGCCCGACATGGCTGTCATCGAACGGATAGGGCGCTCCGAGACGCGCCCATACGTCATCGCCTGGGGCCGGCTCACCGAAGAGGACGAACACCGGCTGCGGGCTCGATTCGCGGCTTCACCCTGCGCCCAGATCACGGTGGATCTTCGCGAGGTCGAGGAGGTCACCGACGAGGGATGCGCCGCGATCCGGAACGTGGCCGACGACATGGACTTCCTCAGTCAGACGATGGTCGTCCTGTACGTACCGGAACGGGACGCGACCAGATCGCTCGAGCGCACCCGGCTCCTTGACGACTCACGGATCGTGTTCGTCGCGTCCGAAGACGGCGACCTCTAGTTCGGTCCGCCCGCCTCGAGCGTGTCGTTGCCATGCGCTAGAGTCTCGAACATGCGTTCGATGCAGGTGCGCCGATGAGCGAGCTGCGGTCGACCGTCGATGCGTTTCGAGCAGAGACGCTGGCGGATCTGCCGGACGCGCGGATCGAGGAGGACTTCGCCGAGCTGCACCGCGCGGTCGAACAGCTCGAGGTCGAACGCCTGCGACGGCTGGCCGAGATCGAACGCCGACGCCTGCACGAGCGTGACGGCTTTCTGTCGGCGGCGGCCTGGGTCGTCGGCCGGTTCAGGGTCGCGTGGGGTGCCGCGCGCGAGCACGTTCGGATCGCCCGCGCCCTGGACCACATGCCCGAGACCAGGGCAGCGCTCGACGAGGGCGATGTGTCGATGTCGGCGGTTCGTGTGCTTGTGGCGGCTCGGGAGGCCTCGGTCGAGGCGTTCGAGCGGTGCGAGCGGCAGCTCGTCGAGGCCGCGCGGATCCACTCGGTGAGCGAGCTCGCGCGGGTCGCGGCGTTCTGGCGCGAGGCGGCCGAACGGGAGGAGGCGCCGGGTGGCGAGGACCGGCTCAGAGCGCGGCGGCGACTCCACGCGTCCGCCTCGTTGATGGGGATGGTGCGCGTGGACGGCGATCTCGACCCCGAGACCGGTGAGTCGTTGTTGACGGCGCTCAGGGCGGTGCTCGACGCCGAGTCGCGTTCGGGCGCGGACGACGACCGGACGCCGGCGCAGAAGCGGGCCGACGCGCTTGGCGAGATCTGCCGTCAGTGGCTCGACCTCGCCGAGCGTCCGACCGTTGCCGGCGAACGCCCGCACGTCACTGTGACGGTAGATGCGGCAGCACTGGGCGGTCGTTCGGACGCCGGCGAGCTCGACCACGCCGGACCCGTCGGTGCCGATGCCTGTCGGCGGCTCGCGTGCGACGCCTCGGTCATGCGGGTCGTGATGACCGGACGCTCGGAGCCGCTCGACGTTGGGCGCCGGACACCGGTCGTGCCGCCCTCGATGCGCCGCGCCGTGATCGTTCGAGATCGCCGGTGCCGCTTCCCCGGCTGCGACCGACCGCACACCTGGTGCGATGCGCATCACGTCGTGCACTGGGCCGACGGCGGGCCTACCGCGCTTCCGAACCTGGTGCTGCTTTGCCGGCGGCACCACCGGATGATCCACTGGGGTCGCTTCCGCCTGGAGCTATCGGGCGGTGGACCCGTGTTCCGACGACCCGACGGTTCGCTCCTCGTGGAGGACCGAGCGGCGCAGGACCGGGCGCCGCCGTAGCGCGCTCGCCTACCGCTCGGCGTGGCTGCCCATCCTCGGGTGCCGGGACAATTCCCAGGCGAGGCCTTGTCTACCACTCGGTAGATAGGGCATAATCTGCCATGTGGTAGACGAACCCGCGGCCCCGCGGAGGCGCCCGAGCACGGGCTCCCGCGCGACCTCCATCGTGCGAGGGCT
>DATEQE010000093.1:0-7085 GCA_035272825.1 Actinomycetota bacterium | reverse complement strand
GGGGGCAAGTGGCCTCGTTCGTTGCGGGCGACGACGTGGATCGCGAGCGGCTCCAGCGGTCGATCAACGGGATGCTGGCGCCCGAGATCGTGGTATGGGACGTGCGTCGGGCGGTCGAGGGGTTCGACGCGCGGTTCTCGGCGACCGGGCGCGAGTACCGATACCGGATCGACACGGGGCCGTGGTCGGATCCGTTCGAGGCTCGGTTCGTCTGGCATCGGGCGGGCGCGCTCGCGGTGGCGCCGATGCGCGAGGCCGCCCGAACGCTGGTCGGCGAGCACGATTTCGCGTCGTTCTGCCGCCGGCCGCAGTCCGGCGGCACGGTTCGGCGGCTGGAGCGGCTCTCGATCGCGGGGGTCGGCGGGAGGGTCGAGTTCGCGACGAGGGCGAACGCGTTCCTGCATCAGATGGTGCGGGCCCTCGTAGGGACGCTCGTGAGGGTGGGGGACGGGCGGCTCGAGCCAGGCGAGGTAGCGGAGATCCTCGACGCGCGAGACCGGGGGCGGGCCAGCCAGATGGCGCCGGCGCACGGGCTCACGCTCGAACGAGTGGTCTACGGTCGAAGGGCCTGCTGATCCACTACGCGGGCCACGTCACCGTTCCATGCGTACATGGTCTCGGGTCGATCCACCCCGGCATCGTTCATCCTCGGCACCGCGGCTCGCAAGGGCCACTCGGCCGGCCGCTGACTTGACCGACCGGCGGTCCCCCGCAGACCATTTCGGTATGGAGGTGCTCCTGACGCGGACGCTCGACGAGGCGCTCGAGCTCGCGGCCGCGAACCCGGAGGTCGTGCCGATCGCCGGCGGGACCGACGTGATGGTCGAGCTCAACATGGATCTCGGCCGGCCCGAGACGCTGATGGATGTCTCGCGCCTGTCCGAGCTCGGCGTGTGGCGACGGGAGAACGGCCACGTGTTCCTGGGTTCCGGCGTGACCTACACGAGGATCATGCGCGAGCTCCCCGAGCACACCGCGCTCGTCCAGGCGTCGCGCTCGGTGGGCTCGCCGCAGATCCGCAACCGCGGTACCGTCGGGGGCAACCTCGGGACCGGCTCGCCCGCCGGGGACGCGCTCCCGGTGCTGGCGGCGTGGGATGCCGAGGTGATCCTCGCGCGGGCGGGAGGCTCGACCCGCTCCGTGCCGTGGCGGGAGTTCCTCACGGGCGTGAAGCAGACCGCTCGCGAGCCCGGCGAGCTGATCCTGGGCGCGCGGTGGGACGTGCCCCGGGGCCCCGGCTCCTTCTCGAAGATCGGGACGCGGAACGCGATGGTGATCGCGGTCGCGAACCTGTGCCTGCAGGTGGACGAGGACGGCCGTTCGGTGCGGGTCGCGCTCGGCTCGGTCGCGCCGACCGTCGTGCGTGCCGATACGGCCGAGACCTTTGCGGCGCAGGCGTTCGAGGCCGCCGGGCTGTGGGACGAACCGCGAGCCGCGCTTGGCCCGGAGGCGGCCGAACGCTTCGGCGAGCTCGTCGCGGACGCGGCGAACCCGATCGACGACGTCCGTGGCACCAGCGCGTACCGACGGCATGCCGTCGCGGTGATGGCGAGGCGAGCGCTGGGGTGGGCTCTCGCGGATCGGGCCGGCGGCTGATGCTCGTCCGGACGAACGTGAACGGCGAGTGGCGCGAGTCGGACGTCTGGCCGGGCTCGAGCCTGCTCTACCTGCTGCGCGAGCACCTCGGGCTCCCTGGTTCGAAGAACGCGTGCGAGCAGGGCGAGTGCGGCTCGTGCTCGGTGTGGCTCGACGGCGAGCTCGTGTGCGCGTGCCTCGTCCTGGCCGCGCAGGCGCACGAGCGCGAGGTGCGCACGGTCGAGGGCCTGGCTGCCGGCGAGGCGTTGCATCCGGTGCAGGAGGCGTTCGTCGAGACCGGGGCGGTCCAGTGCGGGTTCTGTACGCCGGGGTTCATCGTCGCGGTCGCCGACCTCCTCGAGCAGGAACCCGAGCCACCGGAGGCCATGGTCCGCGAGGCGCTGTCGGGCAACCTGTGCCGCTGCACCGGGTACGAGAAGATCCTCGAGGCCGTCCGGCTCGCCTCGGGCCGGATGCGGATCCGGGAGGACGAGCTGTGAGCGAGCGGGTCGGCGAGCGGACGCGCGAGGGCGTGGGGGTCTCGGTCCCGCGGATCGACGGCGTCCCCAAGGTCAAGGGGCAGTTCGCGTACGGCAGCGACCTGTGGGCCGACGAGATGCTGTGGGGCCACACGCTCCGCAGCCCGCACCCTCACGCGCGGATCCGCTCGATCCGGATCGGGGAGGCGGTCGCGAGCCCCGGCGTGTACGCGGTGCTGCTTTCGGACGACGTACCTGGCTCGCGGTTCTACGGGCTCGAGTTCGCGGACCAGCCGGTGCTCGCGTGGGAGACGGTCCGGTACGTCGGCGAGCCGGTGGCGCTCGTCGCGGCCGAGCATCCCGAGCTGGCCCGGCGGGCCGCCGAGAGGATCGTCGTGGACTACGAGCCACTGCCGGCGGTGATCGACATGCAGCGGGCGCTGGAACCCGACGCGCCAACGGTGCACCCGTTCGGCAACGTGCTGCACGAGGTGCGCGTCGAGCACGGCGATCCGGACGCCGAGGCCGAGGTCTGGGTCGAGGGCTACTGCGAGACGGGGATGCAGGACCAGGCGCCGCTCGGGCCCGAGGCCGGGATGGCGGTGCCCGCCGAGGACGGCGGGGTCGACCTGTTCGTCGCGACGCAGTGGCTCCACATCGACCGGAAGCAGCTCGCGCCGTGTCTGAACCTTCCCGAGGACAAGGTTCGGCTGTTCCTCGCGGGGACCGGCGGGGCGTTCGGCGCGCGCGAGGACGTGAGCATGCAGATCCACGCGTGCATGCTCGCCATGCACACGGGACGCCCGGTCAAGATGGCGTACGGGCGCACGGAGTCGTTCGTCGGGCACGTCCACCGGCACCCGTCCCGGATCTGGATGCGCACGGGCGCGACGCGCGAGGGTGACCTCGTGAACGTCCGCGCGAGGATCCTGATCGACGGGGGGGCGTACACGTCGTCGTCGATCGCGGTGATCTCCAACGCCACCACGTTCGCGCCGGGCCCCTACGAGGTCCCGAACGCGCTCGTCGAAGGCACCTGCGTCTTCACGAACAACCCGCCGTGCGGCGCGATGCGAGGGTTCGGCGCGGTGCAGGTGTGTTTCGCGCACGAGGGGCAGATGGACAGGCTCGCCGCGGCGCTCTCGATGGACCCGGTCGAGCTCCGGCTCCGGAACGCCGCCGCGACCGGCACGATCCTCCCGACGGGTCAGGTGATCCGGGGCGCGGCCCCGGTGCGCGAGGTGATCGAGCGCTGCGCGGCGATCGCGATGCCGCCCGAGACGCCCACCGGCATGCGCGACCCCGTCGAGCTCCCGGGCGGCGTGGCCGGCAACGTCGGGCGCGGCGAGGGCGTCCGGCGCGGGGTGGGGTTCGCGGTCGGGTACAAGAACCACGCCTACAGCGGCGGTTTCGACGACTCCTCGGAGGCCCGCGTCACGCTCTCGGCGGGGCCCGAGGGCCCGGTGGCCGAGATCCATTGCGCCGCAGCCGAAGTGGGTCAGGGAGTCCACACGATCCTCGCGCAGATCGCGCGGACGGTGCTCGGGATCGAGCGCGTGATCCTGCACACGTCGGACACGCTGGTCGGCTCGGCCGGCTCGACCTCGGCCTCGCGGCAGACCGTGGTCTCGGGCGGCGCGGTCAAGGCGGCGTGCGAGGCGGTGCTCGAGGACCTGTTCGAACGCGCCCGGCGCGACGCGAGGCTGCTCGCGTCCGATCTCGGCGTCGAGGACGGCTTCGTGACCGCGGACGGCGAGCGGGTGGCGCCCGTGGAGGAGCTGCTCGCCCAACCGATCGAGTGCACGCGCGTGTGGCGGCACGCCCAGACCCATCCGCTCGACGAACGCGGGCAGGGCGACGTGCACGTCGGGTTCCTGTTCGGTGCACAGCGGGCAGTGGTCGACGTGGACGAGGAGCTCGGCCTGGTGCGGGTGGTGCAGCTCGCGACGGCGCAGGACGTCGGGTTCGCGATCAACCCGCAGAGCGTGATCGGCCAGATCGAGGGCGGCTCGGCACAGGGGCTCGGTCTCGCGCTGATGGAGGAGATCCAGCTGAAGGACGGCGAGATCGCGAACGCATCGTTCACCGACTACCTGTTGCCGACGACCCTGGACATGCCGAAGGTCGAGGTCGAGCTGGTCGAGGAGCCCGAGCCCGGGACGCCGTTCGGCGCCAAGGGCGTCGGCGAGCCCTCCAACGTCGTGGCGCCGGCCGCGATCGTCTCGGCGCTTCGCGCCGCCCTCGGGCGCGAGCTCCACCGCATCCCCGTCCGGCCCGACGACCTCGTCGGCCTGCGCGAACCTGTCGGGATCCCACCCTGGCCGCCGTTCCCCGAACGGCCCTCGCGCGAGCCCTCGCCCGCGTCGGCGCGCGTACCTCGGACTGGTGAACCGTGATCGGCGGGCGGTGCTCGTCGCGGCGAACCCCTCGGCTCCGATCCGTCGCGCTCGCGGGTCTCCTCCTCGCGGGGCTTGCTGGGTGCACGTCCAGCGACGGTGGCTCGACCGGCTCGACGAGCGCGACCGGTTCGACGGACGCAGGAACCGAACCGGCGGCGCCCGAGGCGATCCCGCTCGAGGTCTTCGTCTACAACGTCGAGTACGGCGGCGATGTGTCCACCGATGCGGTCATCCGGGGTGTGGACGCGGACATCGTCGGCGTGCTCGAGTCGTACAACCGCCTGCCCGAGATCGCCGCGAACACCGGGTACCCGTACTACAACGTGAGCCTGCAGCTCCTGTCGAAGTACCCGATCCACGAACCGTCGGGCGCCGAGGGTCGCTACGCGCTGATCGAGGTCCGGCCGGGTCAGGTCGTCGCGTTCTTCAACATCCATCTCGACTACGTGAAGTACGGGCCGAAGCTCCTGGGCAACGGCGCCTCGGTCGACGAGGTGCTCGCGTCCGAGGACGAGGTGCGCACCTCGGTCCTGGACGAGCCGCTCCGGCTCATGAGCGATCTGATCGGGCAGGGATACCCCGTGTTCTTCACGGGCGACCACAACGAACCCTCGAGCCTTGACTGGACCGAGGCGACGGCCGCCGCCCGATCCGACGTCGACGAGTCGGTCGCCTGGCCGGTGAGCGAGGCGATCCTGGGCCTGGGCTTCCGCGACACGTACCGTGACATCCACCCCAACCCCGTCGAAGCTCCCGGGATCACGCACGAGGGGGGCGACCGCATCGACTACGTGTACGCCGCGGGTCCCTCGGCCACGCTCGATAGCCGGCTGGTCGGGGAAGAGGGTGGCAGCGGCGTCGAGCTCGGGTTCGACCCGTGGACCTCGGACCACCGCGCCGTCGTCTCGACGTTCGACGTCACGCCGGTCCCGATGCCGCTCATGGTCTCCGTGAGCGAGGCCCTGCTGACCCAGGGTGATCCGCTCACGGTCGCGTACCGATCGTCCGGTCCCGACGGCGCCGTCGCGATCGTGCCGTCCGAGGTGGACACGGGGTCGCCGGTGGTGACCGAGGACGTCTCGGGGAGCTCGGGCGCCTTCGACGTCGACACGGCCGGGCTCGACCCCGGTGGGTACGACGCCGTCCTGTCCGGCGGCGACGGTGCCGAGCTCGGGCGGGTCGCGTTCTGGATCCGAGACCCGAACGCCCAGATAGAGGTCTCGACGGACCGCGCGATCTACGGGATGGGTGCGCCGATCGTGGTGAGCTGGACCGGTGGACCGGCCAACCGATGGGACTGGATCGGGGTCTACGAGGCGGCGAAGGCGGATCCGAAGGTCGACGACTACCTGATCTGGAACTACGTCGGCCTGCACGCGGCGGGCACCGTCCCTCCCTCGGTGGCCGGATCCATGACGCTGGACGAGACCGCCATGGGGAACCCCTGGGCCCTGCCGCCGGGCCGGTACGTCGTGCACTACCTCGTGACCGACCGGTATCGCTCGATCGGCAGCGCGACCTTCGAGGTCACCGCCTGAGCCTCCATTTTTGACGGAGAGGTGGAGAGGGCGCCGAGCGCGACAGACGAGCTTCAGGCCATGCGCGAGCGGCTTCGGACGATCGCGTGCCCGAGACGCGCCTCCACGGTGATCCTCGGGGCCGCGTGGCGCCGTGGTGACGTGGTGACAGGCCGGTACTCATTTGGGAGTCGAACGCGTCTGCTGATGGAGCCGCGCGAAGCGGGCCTCCATGGCTGACCGCCGCGGTCCCGCAGTACAGCCTCTATCTCGTCGAGGTGCTGTCCGCGGTGCTCACCGCGGGCAGGGTAGATCGGACTATCGGGGTCACGGGGTGCCACCCGTTCGAGGGGTAGCTCCGCCGCCCGCGCATCCGTCTCCTCCGCCATCCGCAGGGCGAGTTCTGCTGCCGCCCTCGGCGCGATCGCGTGGATCAGCGGACGGGCGGAGTCAGTGAGCCAGTCACCCTCGGGCTCGGCGTCGGAAGGGACCCACGGCTCGCCGCGGTCGATCGTTTCGGCGAAGACGAGGACACGGCTATCCCAGTGAGCCAGGTGCCCCAAGACACCGGCGATGGTCAGTACTCGTTCGCTGGCGAGGCGAGGGTGTCATCGTCCAACCGCTCGACGAGGGCGCGTAGGGCTCACGTTCCCGTGCGTTCACCTCGACGTAGGAACGATCGTCAGCCATCGGACTCCGACTACCCCAGATGTCGCGTTCTACACATTGCGAGGAGCGTCCTTCTCGCGATGCTCCTCGGGCGGCCTTGCGACGGCGTGAGAGCCACGGAGAGCAACGACACGCGTTCAGCACGGTCCGGGGATCCGAAGACGCGCCGAGTGACGGCAGACTCGCGTGCGCGAGTGTTCGGGAATGTCGCCTGAGGAGAGGTGTGGGCCGGTCTACGACGTGTGCACGGGAAAGCGCAGATGCGTGACACCCACACCGGTGACGACGGTTGGATTCCCGAGCACGACCGGTGTGTTCGCGAGGTGATCGAACAGCGGCACTCCTGCACCTAGCAACACGGCAGCCAGATCGATGTGGATCTCGTCGAGCAGCCCGGCGTCCAGGCACTGCTGGATCGTTTGGGCGCCGTGCACTCCCACGGACTT
>DATEQE010000092.1:0-2370 GCA_035272825.1 Actinomycetota bacterium | reverse complement strand
TTGCAACCGTTTCGTCGTGGGCGCGGAAGCACGGGACCCCTCGGCTAGGTCCCTCCCCCCTGGCATCCGCGCCTGCTCCCCGAAGGGTTGGGGCACCGATACGAGGTCGGTTCTCCAACCCTCCGGCCTTCGTTCCTGGGTCCCTCTACGCGGTAGCGGAGAGCCAGGCCTCCGCTACCGCGCGAGGCGGCCTGTGCGGGCTCTAGGGGCCACGCACAGCGATTCTCCGAGCGATGCTCGCAGCCGCGCCCCGTGGCGGGAGGCCCGCGTACTGCCTAGATGCTGCCTCAGGGCCGCAGAGTGACAAGAACGCGGTGCGGTGTCGCGGCTTCCACCGCCATCTACCTGCGGAGACGGCAGGATTCGAACCTGCGAGGGAGTGTTACCCCCCTAACCGCTTAGCAGGCGGCTGCTTTCGGCCACTCAGCCACGTCTCCGGGAACGATTCTACGGAAGGGCTCAACCGGTAGGCTCGAGAGGTGCCCGACATCGTCGTGGTGGGCGGCGGGATCATCGGGACGGCATGCGCGTTCGAGCTCGCCGACCGAGGCGCCTCGGTCACGCTGCTCGAGAAAGACGAGCTCGCGGCCGGCGCCTCCGGGCGCAACCTCGGGTACCTCGACACCTCGAAGGACCCGGTCCTCGCGCCGCTCGCGCGCCGCAGCCTCGAGCGCTACGCCGACATCTCGGCCGATCCGCCGACGCCGTTCTTCCTCGACGACGAGCCGATCGGGACGCTCGCCGTCACGATCGACGAGGATGAGATCGAGGACCTCCGCGCCTGGGCCGCCTCGGCCGAAGCGGTGGGCGTCGAGGTCGAACGAGTCGACGACCGCGTCAGTGAGCTCGAACCCGAGCTCTCGCCCGAGGTACGCGAGGCGTACCTGCTGCACGAGGGTCACCGCGTGGACCCGCTCGCCCTCACGGTGTGCCTCGGTGCCCTCGCCAGGAATGCGGGCGCCACGATCCACCACCACGCGCCGGCACGCCGGCTCGTCGCGGAGGGCGACCGCGTCACCGGGGTCGTGACCGACGACGGCGTCATCGGCGCCGACGCGATCGTCCTCGCCGCCGGACCGTGGTCGCCGGCGGTCGCGAGGCCGCTCGGCGTCTCGCTCCCGATCGCCTCGGCCCGCGGGTGGTTGGTTCACGCGGCGCCCGAACGCCCGCTGTTCCACCACTGGATCCAGAGCGGGGCGCGCCGCCTGCTGGCCGGCCGGGACTCCGCGCCCGCGAACGAGCCGGGCTCGCTTCGGTTGTCGATGCGCGAGTTCGGGCAGGCCGCGGAGGCGCGCGACGTGTCTCCCATGATCCAGCCGGCGCCCGACGGTTCCGTCCTCACCGGCACGTCTCGCGAGCCCTCGTTCGCCGCCGATCCCTACGACCTGGACGTCCCGAGGATCGTTGCGGTGCAGGCGTCGCGGCTGGTGCCCGCGCTCGCCGAGGCGACGGTGCTGTCGACCTGGTCCGGCGTTCGGCCCGTCTCCCCCGACGAGCGGCCGGTGCTTGGCTGGGCGCGCGAGGGGCTGTTCGTCGCGACCGGGCATGGCTCGGAGGGCGTGATCCTGGGGGCTGGTAGCGCCGAGCTGGCGGCCGCGCTGATCCTCGGCACCGAGCCGCCCTTCGACCCCGCGCCGTTCGACCCGGGGCGCTTCGATCGGGAGGGAGCATGGACCACGACGCGTTCGTCCGATTGATGGAGACCATCGCCGAGAGCTGGAACACCGGAGACACGGAGCGAGCGCTGGCCTGCTTCACCGACGACGCGGTCTACATGGAGCCGCCGGACGAGCAGCGGTACGAGGGCCGCGCCGAGCTGTACGACTTCTTCGGCGGCGAGGACCCGCCTCCGATGCACCTGGACTGGCATCACCTCGTCGTGGACGGGGACATCGGGGTTGGCGAGTACACCTACCGCGGCAATCGCCAGTACCACGGTCTGGTCATCGTCCAGCTCCGCGACGGCGCGATCGCGCGGTGGCGCGAGTACCAGACCGAGTCGGCGTTGCCGTGGGACGCGTTCGTCGGAGCCGGCCGCTTCGCGTGACCGGTTCGGTCTAGCGCGGCCCGCGGCCGTGACGGGCGAGGATCTCGAGGGTCCGCTCGAGCGGCAGCGCGTGCAGGACGTGGCCGTCGCGGCCGACGGTCGTCTCGGCGGTGAACATCGCATTCACCACGGCCTCCTCGACCGCCTCCGTGGTCGCGGCGAACAGCTCGTTGAGGACGTCGGGGGAGCGATCGGCGGGGCCGTCGAGCACGGCCCGCACCTCGACGGTGCCGTCTTCCGACGCCAGCGGGATCCGGTTGGCGGTCGAGAACGCGAGCATCAGCTCGCCCGACCCGTTGTGGCCGGTCGAGCCGCACCGGGCG
>DATEQE010000091.1:0-5801 GCA_035272825.1 Actinomycetota bacterium | reverse complement strand
CAAGGAGATCCTCGGCGTCCTCGATGCGACCCGCCGGTCACGGCCCGGCATGGTGCAGCTCGACGAGCGGCGGCTGACGTACGCCTTGCACGAGCACGGCCCCGACGCCAAGCTGCAGCAGCTGTTCGTGCTACACGAGGGCCCCGACGGGGTCGACGGCTTCGCCGCCTACCACGTGAAGCACGAGTGGCCGGAGGGGTTCCCGAAGTCTGTGCTCTCGGTCCTGGATCTGCAGGCGGCGTCGCCGGGCGCGTACGCCGACCTGTGGCGGTACGTGTTCGAGGTCGACCTGATCGAGCGCGTCCAGGCGTGGAGCCGACCGGTGGACGAGCCGCTCGTGCACCTGCTGCAGGAGCCGCGACGCCTGGGCGCGAGGCTCCGCGACAACCTGTGGGTGCGACCGGTCGACGTCGCCGGTGCGCTGGGCGCCCGGCGGTACGCGAGCGACGGGCGCGTGGTGCTCGAGGTCGCCGACCCGTTCTGCCCGTGGAACGAGGGGCGCTACGTCCTCGAGGCGACCGACGGGGAGCCGAACGTCACCGCGGGGGGCGCCGAAGCGCCCGATCTCACGTGCACCGTCAGCGAGATCGGGGCGACCTACCTCGGTGGGACGTCGTTCCGCCAGCTCCATCGTGCGGGTCGGGTGGACGAGCACACCCACGGGGCGCTCGGCCGCGCCGACGCGATGTTCGGATGGGATCCGGCGCCCTGGTGCCCGTACCCCTTCTGACCGCGTCGGCGCTCACCCGACGAGGCCGCGGACGATCAGCCAGAGCCCGAGCGCACCCATCGCGACGGCCAGCGCGTCGCCGAGGATCCGCAGGAAACGCTCGCTCACGCGGTGCGCCCCGGCGCCGAGCAGCACCATCGCCGAGTCCATCAGCGACACTCCCAGCAGGAGCGCCCCGACCGTGACGACCGCAAGCCCGCGCCCGCCCTCGTCGACGGCGCTCGCGACGATCGCGGTGCCCGTGGTCGCGAGGAACACGTAGACGCCGGGGTTCAGCAGGACGGCGACGATGCCTCGAACGCTGGGATGCAGCCCGCCGCGCTGGTCCTCGACCACCTGCTGGCGACGGCCCTCGCGGATCGCGTCCACCGCGAGGAACACCAGGAACGCGCCTCCGATCACCTTGACGACGCGCAGGAACGTCTCGCCCGGCTCGAGCGAGGACAGCCCCGCCGCGAGCAGCAGCATCATCAGGCCGAACGTCGCGTTCGCGCCGGCCATCGCGCGCAGACCTCGCCCGGCACCGCCGCGCGACGCCTCGGAGAACAGCAGGAGCTGCACGGGACCGGGCGACGCCCCCAGGGCGACGCCGAGACCGAACGCGGCGAGCGGGATCGAGAGGTCCACGTCCGGCTACCGGAGCCGAAGTTCGCCGACCTCGACGGGGTCGTCGTCACCGGCCTTGGAGAGCAGGACGCCCTCGCATTCGGCGAGCGGCTCGATCTCGGCCGCGGTGAGTCCCAGGACCGCGCGCTCGATCAGCGGCGTGTGCGAGATCGCGAGCCCGCGCTCGCCCTCCGGAACCGCGTCGAGCAGCGCCGCGACGACGCCGGCCATCGCGAGCGGCGATCCGTCGTTGTCCTGCGCGGCCAGACCCGGGACGACGGCGTGGGCGGGGAGCTGCTCGCCGAGACCGCGGAGGAGCCACGCGACGGTCTCGGCCGCCCGCTCGGCGGGGGAGACGAACACGACGGAGTAGCCGCCCGCGAGCGTCGCGCCCACCGACTGTGCCTGCGCCCGGCCCTGCTGCGACAGCCGATCGGCCGCCGGGTCACGGTGCGCGTGGCGACGCAGTTCGAGCGTCCTCACGTGGGTCTTCCTCCTTCGGCGGGTCATGTAGCATGCCGCGACCCATGAAGCCTACCGGTCGTCTCGTCGCGCTCCTGTGCCTGCCGATCGCGCTCGGGGCCTGCACCGGAGGGGGCGGCGGCGGGGGCGGCGGGTCGACCGGGTCGACGAGCCCAAGCACGACCAGCGAGGTTCCGACCCCGGCCCAGACGTTCACCGGCGCCCCCGGCACCGCGACCTACGAGTACGCCAACGAGGGTCTGCTCGTGACGGTCGACCTCGACGGGAGCGACGGGACCCTCGAGGTCGAGAACGACTCCGAGCACGATCTCGATCCTCCGGGTCTCTACGTCGAGGACGCGGTCGACGGCCACGAGATCGACGGCGAGGTCGTGGACAGCGAACCGGTGGCGGCGGGGGAGACCGCGACCTTCGACGTGAGGCTCGGCGGCATCACGGTCGACGACATCGGGCTGCTCGTCCTGCTGTTCGGGGCCGACAACTACGGTGCGTTCGTCCGGACCGCCTAGCCGAACGGTTCGTCGGTGCGGCTGCGCGGTTCGGCCTCGTCCGCCGCGACGCGCGCCAGGACGAAGAGCGCATCCGACAGGCGGTTCAGGTAGCGGAACGCCTCTTCGTTGACGAAGGCATCCGATTCCCGGAGCTCGACCACGCGCCGCTCGGCCCGACGGATCGTGCTGCGCGCGAGGTCGAGGAACGCCGAGACGGGGTTCGCGCCGGGGACGATGAAGGCGTTCGGAAGGGGATGGGCCAGGACGAGCTCGTCGATCCGCGTCTCCAGCCGCGCGACCATCTCCGGCGAGACCAGCGAGACGCCGGACTCGAGCTTGGCGCGTTCGTCCGGGTTGGTCGCGAGGTCGGCGCCCACCACGAACAGCTCCCGCTGCAGCCCGAGCAGCTCGTCCGAGAGGGAAGGGTCGCTCGCGTGCGCCCGCGCGAGCCCGAGCACGGCGACGGCTTCGTCGATCGAGCCGCACGCCTCGGGCACCAGATCGGCCTTGGAGACCCGGCCCCCGTAGAGGAGCCCGGTCGTGCCGTCGTCACCGGTCTTGGTGTAGATGCGCGGCATGCTGGCTAGGATAGCGGCGCCCTCCGCCCGAGCCGGGCGGGCGAACCGTCCGGCCGAGCACGAGAGCCGAGCCCGAACAGGAGCCGCAGGAGATGCCGGAGGCACGAGCGACGCCCCTTCCGCACCTGCACGACGTTGCTCGGTACCCTCTGGACACGCCTGAACGACATGTGCAACATGTGGCAGATGTGGTTATCGTGCGGACCGTGGAACGCGCCGCACCGGAGTGAGGAGGCATCATGGCCGGTAGGTTCGGGGCGGTCGTCACCGCCATGGTCACACCCTTCCGCGACGATCACGGGCTCGACCTGGACGCGGCGCGCTCGCTCGCCGCGCACCTGTACGAGCGCGGCTCGGATTCGCTCGTCATCGCCGGCTCGACCGGCGAGTCGCCCACGCTCACCCATCGAGAGAAGCTGGACCTGTTCGGGGCGGTGATCGACGTCGCCCAGGGCAAGGGGAAGGTGCTGTGCGGCACGGGCACCTACAACACCGCCGAGACGCTCGAGCTGTCGCGCGAGGCCGAGGAGCTCGGCGCCGACGGGCTCCTGCTCGTGACGCCGTACTACAACAAGCCCCCGCAGCGAGGACTGCTCGAGCACTTCACGCAGGTCGCGAACGCCGTCTCGATCCCGGTGGTCGCGTACAACATCCCGGGGCGGACCGGGACCCGCATCGAACACGACACGCTGCTGCGGATCGCCGAGGTCCCGAACATCGTCGGCGTGAAGGACTCGACCGGCGACTTCCAGTGGATCTCGAGGTTGATCTCGGAGGTCTCGCCCGACTTCGAGGTCTACAGCGGCGACGACTGGGCGACGTTCGGCTACATGTGCCTGGGCGCGGTCGGGGTCGTTTCGGTGGCCGGTCACCTCGTGGGCGGGAGGATCCGCCAGATGTGCGACCTCATCGAGGCCGGCGACATCCCGGCGGCGCGCAAGATCCACGAGGAGCTGACCCCGCTGTTCAACGCCCTGTTCATCACCTCGAACCCGATCCCGGTCAAGACCGCGCTCGAGATGATCGGCCTTCCGGTCGGCCCGCCGCGGCTCCCGCTCGTCCCGGCGACGACGGAGGAGCGGGAGCGGATCCACAAGGCCCTGGTGGATGCCGGGCTCCTCTGAACCCGGCGGCCCCGCGCGCGTCGTCTTCCTCGGGGGGGTCGGCGAGGTCGGTCGCAACATGGCCTGCGTCGAGCTCGAAGGTCGGATCCTGATCGTCGACGTCGGCCTGTCCTTCCCGCACGCAGAGATGCCCGGTATCGACCTCGTCCTGCCGGATTTCGAGTACGTCCGCGACCGGTTCGACGACGTCGAGGCGATCGTGTTGACGCACGGGCATCAGGACCATATCGGCGCCCTGCCCTACCTGCTGCGCGAGTTCGACGGGAAGCCGCTGCCGGTGTACGGGACGGCGTTCACGCTCGCACTGCTCGAGGGGCAGCTGGAGGAGCACCAGGTCGGCGACCGCGCCGAGTTCCGGCAGGTCACGCCCGGGGAGGCCGCGGTGGCGGGTCCGTTCTCGATGCGGTTCCTCCGCGTCACGCACTCGATCCCGGACGGGATGGCGGTGGTGATCGACACGCCCTACGGCTCGATCCTGCACACGGGCGACTTCAAGATCGACCAGACCCCGCTGGACGGGCGCGCCACCGACCTGCACGCACTCGCCGAGGAGGCGGGCCGGGGTGTCCACCTGCTGCTGAGCGATTCGACCAACGCGGAGGAGTCCGGGTACACCGAGAGCGAGCGCAGCGTCGGCCCGGTCCTGCAGGACATCATCTCGCGGGCCCCACAGCTCGTGGTGGTCGCATGCTTCTCGAGCCACATCCACCGGATCCAGCAGGTGGTGAACGCCGCCCGGGCCGACGAGCGCGTGGTCGCGTTCCTCGGCCGCTCGATGCTCCAGAGCGTCGAGGCGGCTCGGCTGCTCGGGATCCTGCACGTGCCCGAGGACGATGTGATCCCGATCGAGGATGTCGAGCACCGCGACCCGTCCCGCGTTGTCGTCGTCTGCACGGGCTCGCAGGGGGAACCATTCTCCGCCCTGAGCCTGATGGCGGCGCGCGAGCACAAGTGGGTCAAGCTCAAGGAGGGCGACAGCGTCGTGCTCTCGTCGAGCCTGATCCCCGGCAACGAACCCGCGATCCATCGCGTGATCGACGGCCTCTACCGGACCGGCGCGGACGTGTTTCACCTGCCCGCATACCGGGTGCACGCGAGCGGCCACGCGGCGGCCGAGGAGCTCCGGCTGATGCTGTCCCTCGTCCGCCCGCGGTGGTTCGTCCCGATCCACGGCGAGCGGCGTCACCTCGCGCACCACGCAAAGATCGCGACCGAGGTCGGCATCGCGGCCGACCACGTCCTGATCTGCGAGGACGGCGACGTGGTCGAGGTCGGGGAGAAGGTCCACGTAATCGAAAGGGCGCCCGCCGGCATGACCCTGGTCGACGGGCTCGGCATCGGCGACGTCGGCGAGGTGGTCCTGCGGGACCGCCGCAAGCTCTCGGCCGACGGGGTGGTGGTGGTCGTGGTGGCGGTCGACGGACACCACGGGCAGGTGCTCTCGGGTCCGGACATCGTGAATCGCGGGTTCGTGTTTGACGAGACCTCGGGCGACATCCTTGAAGAGGCGCGCGAACGCGTCATGCTTTCCTTGAAGGACAGCGCCGAGGCCGAGGTGGTCGACCGCGGGGTGCTCGAGCAGAACATCCGGCGGGTCCTCGGCAAGTACTTCTACGAGGTCACGCAGCGCAAGCCCGTGATCCTGCCGGTGATCGTGGAGGTGTAGTTGGCGAGCACCACGAAGGGCCGCGGCAAGAGGACGAGCAAGCGGCCCTCGGTCAGGAGCCACCTCCGTCCCTGGGCCCGCGACGCCCTCGGGATCGGTCTCGTCGTGCTTGCGCTCCTCGCG
>DATEQE010000090.1:0-2450 GCA_035272825.1 Actinomycetota bacterium | reverse complement strand
AGCGCATCGACGACGTCGTCTTCAGCTACTCGGATGTGAGCCACGAGTACGTGATGCACAAGGCCAGCGAGGTGCTCGCGGCCGGCGCGAACTTCGAGCTGCTCGGCCCTCGCGAGACGATGCTGACGGCCACGGTTCCCGTCGTCGCCGTCTGCGCCGTGCGGACGGGTTCGGGCAAGAGCCAAACGACCCGCGCGATCGCCGAGACGCTCAAGGGCGCCGGGAAGCGCGTCGTGGCGGTTCGGCATCCGATGCCGTACGGGAACCTCGAGGCGCAGCGGGTGCAGCGATATGCGACGCTGGAGGACCTCGACCGCTTCGACACCACGATCGAGGAGCGCGAGGAGTACGAGCCTCACATCACCTCGGGCACGATCATCTACGCCGGCGTCGACTACGGCGACATCCTCAAGCAGGCGCAGGCCGAGTGCGACGTGCTGCTGTGGGACGGCGGGAACAACGATCTGCCCTTCTACGCGCCGGACGTTCACGTGGTGGTCGCCGATCCGCTCCGCGCCGGTCACGAGACCCGTTACCACCCCGGCGAGGCCAACCTGCGCATGGCCAACGCGATCGTGATCAACAAGATGGACTCGGCGTCGATCGAACAGGTGAACGCGCTGATGGACACGATCCGCCGCGTGAACCCGTCCGCGACGGTCGTCCGGGCCAACAGCCGCGTGACGGTGGACGACCCCCACGCGATCGGGGGCAAGCGCGTGCTCGTGGTCGAGGACGGCCCGACCCTGACGCACGGCGAGATGAAGTTCGGCGCGGGGGTCGTCGCCGCGCGGGCCCACGGGGCCGCCGAGATCGTCGACCCCCGGCCGTGGGCGATCGGGACGATCGACGAGACCTTCCGCAAGTACGACGTCGGTCCCGTGCTGCCGGCGATGGGGTACTCGAACGGCCAGCTGGCCGAGATGGAGAGGATCATCGACTCCGCCGAGGCCGACGTCGTGGTGATCGGCACGCCGATCGACCTCCGCCGCGTGATCCAGATCCGCAAGCCGGCGGTGCGTGTCCGATACGACCTCGAGGTGCTCCCGGACTCGCCGAGCCTGCTCGACGTGCTGAAGCCGGTCCTCGAGTAGGGCGCCGATGGAACGCGTCGTCGTCGCGCTCGGCGGGAACGCGCTGCTGCGCCGCGGGCAGGACGACACGTTCGAGAACCTGTTCGGGTCGGCGCGTTCGGCGGCCGAGGGGATCGCCGACATCGCCGCGGCGGGGTGGGAGGTCGTCGTCACCCACGGGAACGGCCCGCAGGTGGGCCGGATCCTCCTCCAGCAGGAGGCCGCGAAGCGGTGGGTGCACCCGATGCCGCTCGACGTCTGCGGCGCCGAGAGCCAGGGGCTGATCGGCTATCTGCTCCAGGTCACGATCGGGGACGTCTTCTTCGAACGCGGGATGGAGCGGCCGGTCGCGACCGTGGTCACGCTCACGCGCGTGCGACCGGACGATCCGGCGTTCGCGAACCCGACCAAGCCGATCGGACCGTTCTACGAGGAGGCCGAGGCGAGGCAGCTCGAGACCGAGCGGGGATGGGTGCTCCGGCCCGATCCGCACGGTGGGTTCCGGCGCGTCGTGCCCTCGCCGGATCCGTATTCCATCGTCGAGGCGCCCGTGATCCGAACGCTGGTCGGCGACGGCACGATCGTGATCGCCTCGGGCGGGGGTGGGATCCCAGTGGTCGAGGACGGCCCCAGGCTGATCGGCCGCGAGGGCGTGGTCGACAAGGACCTGGCCGCGGCGATCCTCGCGCGCGACGTCGAGGCCTCGACCTTGTTGATCCTCACCGACGTACGGGCCGTGCAGCGGGGGTTCGGGACCGAGCGCGCCGAGGCGATCGAGCGGATGACCGCCTCCGAAGCGCGCGAGATGCTCGAGGCGGGGGAGTTCGGTGCCGGCTCGATGGGCCCGAAGGTCGAGGCCGCGGTACGGTTCGTCGAGCAGGTCGGCGGGCGGTCGGCGATCGGCGATCTCGATGCGGCGGTCGCGGTCCTGTCGGGGGAGTCCGGGACGAGCATCGTCTCCAACTAGGCGGCGTCCGGATGCGTGTGTGTGTCGTCGTCTACAACGTCCGGGGGTTCCGGGACGGATCCGAACGGCTGGTGCGGCTGGTTGGTCACTTCCGGCCCGATGTGCTCCTCCTGAACGAAACCGGAGGCAGGTGGCGCGTCCGGCGGTTCGCGAAGGTCCTCGGCATGGATCTGGCCGCCGACCCCTCGTCGCCGCTCCGCCGGCGCGTGAAGGACGCGGTGCTCGTCCGGCCACCTTGGAGGATCGCCGGGCGCCGGCAGCACCGCTTCGAAGGTGGCCCGTGGCTCTACCCGCGCGGCGCGGTCGTCGCGAGACTCGAACTCGGCGACGCGAGGCTCTGCGCGATCTCGACGCATCTGGGGCTGCATCCACGTGAGCGGCTCGCTCACGTGAGGGCGCTCGCCGCGCTG
>DATEQE010000089.1:0-2518 GCA_035272825.1 Actinomycetota bacterium | reverse complement strand
AGGCCTACCGCGACCGGTTCGGCGCCGTGCTGCTCGACGAGTACCAGGACACGAACCACGCCCAGGCGGTCCTGATGCGGGCGGTGTTCGGCGACGGCCATCCGGTGACGGCGGTCGGCGACCCCGACCAGAACATCTACGCCTGGCGCGGCGCGAGCCTGTGGAACCTGCTGCACTTCCGCAAGGAGTTCCCGCGCCGCGACGGGGCCGAGTCCGCGCAGCTGCCGCTGTACACGAACTTCCGCTCCGGGGCCCGGATCCTCGAGGCGGCCGACCGCGTGATCGACGCCCTGCCCGCGAACCAGCGCCCCGACCCCGACAAGCTCCTCCGCCCCTGGGAACGCAACGGCGAGGGGCACGTCGAGGTCGCGCGCTACGAGCACGAGATCGCGGAGGCCGAGGGCGTCGCCGAACGCGCCCGCGCGCTGCACGCGGACGGCGTCGCGTGGCGCGAGATGGCCGTGCTGTGCCGGACCCACCGGTTGTTCGAGGCGTTGCAGCTCGCGTTCGGCGCGATGGAGGTGCCCGCGGAGTTCGTGAACCTCGCGGGCCTGATCCACCTGCCCGAGGTCGTCGAGGTGCTCGCGTACGCCCGCGCGACCGAGGACCCGCGTGACGGCGTCGCGCTCGCCCGGATCCTGACCGGGCCCCGGTACCGAGTCGGGCTCCGCGACCTGGGCGTGCTGGCCGGGTGGTCCCGGACCAGCGGCGGCGAGCTCCGCAAGCTCCTCGCCGATCTCGCGCTCGACGAGGACGACGACCTGCTCGAGGACCACCCGTTCCTGATGGCGGAGGCGCTCGAGCGCCTCGACGAGATCGAGGGGCTCACCGGCGAGGGCCGGGTCCGACTCGCCGAGTTCCGGGGCGAGCTAGACGAGCTCCGGGTGGCCGCGCGACGCCCGGTCGGCGAGTTCCTGGCCGAGATCATCCGCCGGAGCGGCCTGCTCGCCGAGCTGGACTCGGCCGCCGACCAGCCGATGGCGCTCGCTCGGCGGCGGAACCTCGCGGCGTTCCTCGAGCAGGTGCACGCCTTCCAGCCCGTGGACGGGGAGCTCACGCTCCGGGCGTTCCTCGAGCACCTGGACTCGATCGACGACGACCGCGAGTGGAACCCGGTCCAGCCGAGCGACGACGACTCGGTGAAGGTGATGACCGTGCACGCGGCCAAGGGTCTGGAGTTCGAGGCCGTGTTCGTCCCGGGTCTCGCGAACGGGTTGTTCCCCGATGCGCGCGTCCAGCAGAACCCGGCGCGGAAGGGGAGCTCGCTCGACGTCGAGCTCCGGCGTGACCGCGACCTGCTGCCGAGCTTCGACGACAACATGAAGGCGTTCACCGACGCGCTCCGGGAGCAGGAGGTCGCTGAGGAACGCCGCACCTGCTACGTGGCGCTCACCCGCGCGAAGCGGCACCTGTTCGTCTCGTCGGCCAACTGGTACGGCGAGAACCTGATGGCCAAGGGGGTCGGGAGGTTCCTGGTCGAGCTGCTCACGTGGGCGCGACGGGGCGGCGGAGCGGTGTGGCCCACCGACGAACCCGGCGTGGAGGACGCGGAGGCCGCCCAGACCAACCCGCTCGAGGGGTACCGGCAGCGGTTCGTCCGGCCGTGGCCGGGGCCGGCGCGCCCCGACGATCGCGACGAGCTGTTCGCCGAGGGCTGGCGCCGCGCGGCGCTCTCGGCGCACGAACGCGGACGCGTGGCGGCGGCCTCGCTCGAGACCCTCTCCCCGGGCCAACGAGCGACGTTCGAGGAGTCGTCCGCCGCCCGCCGTACGCTGGCGACGCATCTGCGAGCGCAGGAGGCGGAGGTGGACAAAGGACCGGCCCGCCCGTCCACCGTCTCGGTCGGCGGGCTGATCGGCTACGCGCGCTGCCCGAAGCTCTACTACTGGTCCGCCGTCCGCCCGCTGCCGCGGTTCGCCGGACCGAGCGCTCGGATCGGCACCGAGATCCACCGGTGGATCGAGATGAAGTCCCGCGGCCAGGCCACGCTGCTGGAGGTCGAGGACGAACCCGATGTGACCGTCGAGGAGCTCGCCGGGACCCCCGGCAAGCTCGACGACCTGCGGTCGGCGTTCCTGCGGAGCCGGTTCGCGGACCGCGTGCCCTTGTACGCGGAGCGCCCGTTCCTGCTCCCGCTCGAGGGCATCGCGATCAAGGGCCGGATCGACGCGATCTACGGGCTCCCGGACGGACCGTGGGAGGTCGTCGACTACAAGACCGGGCGGCTGCCCCCCGACGACGACCCGCTCGCGCGGCTGCAGCTCGACCTGTACGCCCTCGCGTGCATCGAGGTGTGGCACAAGGCGCCCGAGGACCTGCGGCTCACGTACCTCTACCTCGGGGCCGGCGAGGAGCGTTCGCACACGGTCGGCGACGTGGACGCCGTCCGCGAACGGATCGGATCGTGGTTGCGCGGGATCGGGGCGGCCGCGTTCGAGCCCACGCCGGGACCGCAGTGCCGCGTGTGCGACTTCCGCCCTTTCTGCGATGCGGGCGGGGCCTGGGTCGCGTCCAACCC
>DATEQE010000088.1:0-8746 GCA_035272825.1 Actinomycetota bacterium | reverse complement strand
GCGGTGTTGGTGACCAGGAAGCTGACCTTGCCCGCCGGGGCGAAGCCCTGGGACAGGTCGATCGACATCTGGCTGGGCGAGGTCGTGTTCAAGCCGACCTGGACGACCGTGCCCGTCTTGGAGGGATCGTCGTAGCCGAGCACGGTCGGCGCAGTCGTCCCGCCCCCTTGGTAGTTGGGGATGTAGGCAACGGTCCTCGAGGCGGCCGCATTCTGGCCCGCGGCCAGGCACGAGGGCAGGAGGAGGACGAGTACGCTCGCGAGCGCCATCCGGGAAGCCGGGGAGGGACGGGGTTCGAACACCCTCACCGAACGCCTCATCGGCTCATCCGCCCGACGGGTTGCGCCAGTCCGGGACGCTCGGGGCCGTGTCCTGCCACGAGCGGACGTACGCGACGACCGCGGCGATCTGCTGATCGGTGAGCGGCCCGCCGTACTCGTCCAGCCACGCCGGCATCGCACTCCCGGGGATCCCGCCGGCGATGATGCCGTGCATCTGCGCGTCCGAGACGCTCTGCAGGAACTCCTGGGAGTTCAGCGCCGGGGCATCGACGCCCTGCCCTCGCTCGCCGTGGCAGGAAGTGCAGTTCAGCGCGTAAAGCTGCCGACCGGCGACGATCTGCGCGTCGTTCTCCGAGGCGAGCGCGTCGTCGAGGCGTTGGTCCTCGGTCAGCCGGTAGAGCGGGAACGCGAGAACGAGCAGGAGCAGGACCGCGACGCCCACGGTCTGCCACCGGCGGGTCGACCGCTCGAGCGCCGGCGGATCCCTCAGCTTCTCGGTCACGCCTCGTCCTCCGAGGGTGACGCGGGCGGCCCGGGCGCGGCCGTCGCGGAGCCCCCACCCTCACCCGTCGCCACACAGGAGGGCCCCGGCGCTTCGGACGGCCCGGTGAGCTCGCCGCGCGGCGGGCCATCGACCAGCGTGCTCGTGTCGACTACGACCCGATCGGCTTGGATCGAGATCTCGAAGCGGTCCATTCCGCGGGGAGCGGGTCCCGCGAGGTACTCGCCGATCACGTTGTAGACGCTGCCGTGGCAGGGGCACTCGAACTGCTGCGAGGTCGAACAGAAGGGCACCCGGCACCCGAGGTGCGGACACTTCTGATACAGGGCCCGCAGACCCCCCTCGTGGTTCGTGACGTAGAACCGCCCGTTCAGGAAGTAGCGCACGGAGCCTTCCTGCACGAAGTCGCTCACCGGACCGGCGTCGATGACACCGCCACCCGAAGCCGCCTGCGGGTTCAACAGGTCGTAGGAGGTCCACACGCCCTCGGCGATCAGGACCACGCCGAGCGTCTTCCACGCGCCGTTCAGGAATCGGCGGCGGTCGATGCCCTCATCGGGCGTGGCCGGCTGCTCCGGCGCGGCCTCCCGCTCCGTAGCCTCTGGCCGGATCGGTTCGTCGCCCACGTCAGAACTCCGCGTAGAGGTGACTCCATGGCCAGACCCAGGTCCAGCCCGGCCCCCGGAAGAAGGTCCCGACGACGGTGAGGACCAGCGCCGCGACCGCGACGATCGTGAAGACCGTCACGAGGAACTTGCGGTCTCGGATCCGCCAGCCCTTGCCCCGGTCCAGATAGGGAAGCGCGAACAGCCACAGGAGCGCCGCGCCCGGGATCAGCACCCCGGCGACCACGGGCTCGAGCCAGTGCAGGAGCTCCTGCAACCCCGCGAAGTACCAGGGCGCCTTGGCCACGTCCGGTGTCTGGCTCGGGTTCGCGATGTCCTTCAGCGGCGCCTGGAACAGCAGCGCCATCACGAACACCACCAGGACGACACCGCCCGCGACGACGGTATGACGGATCAGGAGATGGGGCCATGTGAACACGGAGTCGTCCGGGGCCTCCTCGTCCCTCTGCTGTTCGACCTCGCGCGGGACGACCCCCAGCAATCGGTACCTGGGCGGAGGCTCACGTGTGGACATCGGCAACCTCCGTCGGCTCGCTCTCGTCCAGGACGACGACCTCCTCCTTCGGCCGGTCCTGGACCGCGAACCCGTCCTTGCGGACCCGCCAGATGTGGATCGCGACGCCGACCACCATCAGGGAAGGAAGGAGGTAGATGTGGAGCACGTAGAACCGCAGCAGCGCCTCGCCGGTCACCTCCGTCCCGCCGAGCAGCAGCGAACGGACGTGCCCCCCCAGGAGCGGCACGTAGCCGGCGATGTTGGTGCCCACCGTGATGGCCCAGAAGGCGAGCTGATCCCAGGGCAACAGGTAGCCGGTGAACGACAGCAGCAGCGTGACGACGAACAACGCCACCCCGATCACCCAGTTGAACTGTCGAGGCGCCTTGTAGGCGCCGGAGTAGAAGACGCGCAGCAGATGCAGCGCGACGACGATCACCATCAGGTGCGCGGACCAGCGGTGGACGTTGCGGACGAACTGCCCGAAGGCGACCGACGTTGCGAGCGTGTGCATGTCGAAGTACGCATCCGGGACCGCCGGGTGATAGAAGAACATCAGGTACATCCCCGAGACGAACAGGATCGCGAACAGCACGGTCGCGATGAAGCCGAGCCTCCAGGTCGTCTTGGTCCTCGCGATCTCCGCCGGGACCTTCACCGGGTAGATGTGGAGGAAGAAGTTCTGGAACGAGGTGAGGGCTCGCCCGCGTGGGGTATTCGGCTTCGGGTGCCGGATCGCGGATCGGTAGACCTCGCTTCCGCGGAACCGCTCACCGGGGTGGAGCAGCGCCTTGTACCACTCGCTGTCCCGGGCCCCCCGACCGTTCGACGACAAACGACGTCACCTCATCCGGGGACCAGGGCGACCGCGATGGGAGCCGACGACGCCTCCGACCATCCATCGAGCGAGAGCGCGTGGGTCGGGCATCGGTCGACGCACAGGCCGCAACGGATGCAGAGGTCCTCCTGGATCACCAGCGCGCTCGACGGTTCCGAGACCCCGATCCCCTCGATCTGCTCGGACGGCAGGATGCTGATGCATCGCTCGGGACAGACGTCCACGCAGCCACGGCAGAGGATGCACTTCGTCTCGTCGAGCATGATGTTGAGGAAGCACTGCAGGCACCGGCCGGCCTCGTGCCGCGCCTGCTCCTCCGTGTAGCCGAGCTCGACCTCCGGCGATCCGATCCGCCTGCCGCTCGGCTCGACGGGGACCGGGAGCCGATCCCGTTCCGTATAGGCGTGCTCGTCGGGACCTCGGTTCACCGCGATGATCGGCAGCATCTTGCGGCCCGCGAGCGAAGGCCCGGCGGGTTCGACGCCGGCGATCTGCCGATGGATCGACGCTGCGGCTCGACGCCCGTCGGCGATCGCGTCGATGAGGTTCCGCGGCCCGAACGCCACGTCCCCTCCGGCGTAGATACGCTCGGCGCTCGTCGCCAGGGTCTCGGGATCCACCGTGATCACTCCGCCGCGCCCGGTCTCGATACCGTCCTGGGGGTCGAGCCACGAGATGTCCGGCGATTGACCGATCGCGATGATGACCGAGTCGCAGGGGATCACCTGCTCGGTGTGCTCGATCATCTTCGGGTTGAAGCTGCCGTCCGGATCGAACACGGATGCCACCCGGAGGACCTCGAGCCCTGTGACACGACCGTTGCCGACGATCGCCTTCGGTCCGAGCCGGTGACGGAGCGCGATCCCCTCGACCTCGGCCTCCTCGATCTCGAACTCGTGCGCGGGCATCTCCTCCCGTGACTCGAGCGAGACGACCGTCACGCGCGCGCCCATGCGAGCCGCGGTCCTCGCGACGTCGAAGACCGCCGTGACCTGAGCGCTCGAGGCGTCCGCTGCGGGGCGCTCGTCTGCGCCCGAGGGGAGCTGTCCCTGCGCGGTCTCGCGGAGAGCGGTTCGGGCGGCGTCCAGCGCGACGTTCCCACCCCCGATCACCAGAACCTCCGCGCCGAGCTCCACCGTGTAGCCGAGGCTCGCGTTCAACAGGAAATCGATCGCCTTCAGCACGCCGTCCTTGTCGTGCCCGGGGATGGCGAGGTCGCGACCTCGCATCGCACCGATCGCCAAGAAGACCGCCTCGAAGCCCTCTTGACGCAACGAGCTCAGGGTGAAGTCGCGTCCGAGCGCCATCTGGGTCCTGAGCTCCACACCCATCGCGAGAACGGCGTCGATCTCCCCCTGCAGCACATCCCGACGCAGCCGGTAGGGCGGGATCGACAGCACCATCTGGCCCCCCGGCCGGTCGGCCGCCTCGAAGACGACGGGGCGATACCCGAACGTTGCCAGGTCGTGGGCGCAGGCCAACCCCGCGGGACCCGACCCGACGACCGCCACGCGCTCGTCTCTGCGCGGGGCGGTGGACGTCGCTGCCTGATACACGCTCTCCGCGTGCTCGCTCTCCACGCCGAACCGCTCGCAGACGTAGCGCTTCAGCGCGCGGATCGCGATCGGCTCATCGATCGCTCCCCGGCGACATGCGATCTCGCACGGAGCAGCGCAGACCCTGCCGCAGATCGATGGGAAGGGATTCGGGAGACGGGCGATCTCGTACGCGAGTCGATCGTCGCCGCCTGCGATGGCCGCCACGTATCGGCCGGCCATCGTGAGCACGGGACACGCTCGGGTGCAGGGCACGTTGTCGTCGAACCACTCGGGTCCCACCCGCTGGGCGGCGAACCCCATCGCCTCAGCGCTCCCGGCCCTGCAGCCGGAGGAACAGCCAGGTGCATCCGACCACCGCCACGAGCCACCACCCGACGATGACCAGATCGCGTCCGGTGGGCGTCACCCTCGTGGCGAGCCGATCCAGCAGCCAATTCGGGACGAGGCCGAACGCCACGAGAACGACGATCACCATCGTGACCGCACGAGCGATCGCGCTTCCCCAGCCTTGCGCCGAGCCAGTACTCCCGGCGCCAGGGGTGTCGACCCGAGACCGAGCCATCGAGACGCGACTCTAGGCCATCCTTCCTGGATCTGCACTCCCGGGACCCAGACCGACGAGCGATATCGCTGGCGCTACGTCGCCGACCGTGTGTCGTCCTGATCTGAACCCATCAACGCAGAGGCCATCTTCAGGCACCGCTCGACGGTATCGTGGTCGCCGTCCAGGAGCGCCTCGTAGGCGAGGTTCAGCCACCCGGAGCTCCTCTGCGCGAGCTCGACATCGTCCGAGTGGAGCGAACGCCCCGAGCACAGGACGTCCAGCACCGGCCGGTAGGCCAGGCTGAGGACCGCGGCGGCTCTGGCATCGAACCGGGCGATCGGGTCGGACGGGGTTCGCAGCGCCTCGCGCTCGGCCGCGGCGCATTGGTCGAGCAGGGCGTGGTACGCCAGATCGATCTCCTCGGCCGCGGCGCCCTCGGTGGCGTTGCCGATGAGGGCCCGGATGCTTCGCGTGGTCTGTACGAGGATGCCGTCCATGAGCGGTGCCTAGTGTCGTCCCCCGCCCGGCGCCCGCGCCATCCGCCGGGTGACCCGAAATGGGGCCGAAAGGCCTAGGACGTTCGGCGCATCTGGACCGGATGGCAGACCCCGGCGGCACCATCTCGGGCATGCGTCGTCGCTCGGCGTTGCTGGGCAACTCGCCAGGGTGAGCGTGTCGGATCCGCCCGAACTGCAGTACGCCGCCGTCCCGGCAGCATGGCTCAGGCCGTCGCGGTCTCGAGCGCCTGGAGCGTCGCCGGATCGCTGGCGAACAGCACCGTCACGGCGTTGCCCTCGGGTTCGAGGACCGTGGCGGAGCCGTCCCCCTGGTCGATCCACTCGGTCATCGAGGCGGCGAACTCCTCCGCGTCACGCGAGCTGTCCCAGACCGTCGACAGCTCGACGGCCGCGTCGGTCCCGTTCGACCACGCGCGGTACGTACCGCCGTCCCATCCCGCGGCCGCGGCGCCGGCCTCCGAAGCGTCGAGCCGCAGGCCGAGCGCGATCTGCAGCCACGCCTCCCCGATCGACATCACGTCGAGGTCCTCCCATCCCGGTCCCAGCTCCGCCGACAGGTCCGGCACGTCGACCGGGGTGGGCGCGTCGTTCGGGTAGCGCTCGGGGTGGATGATCTGCTCGGTCGAGGTGGGGAGGTCGACGAACGCCTCGTCGACCGCGTCAAGCCCGCCTCGCGAGTCGAGGGCGCCGACGAACCGCATCCCCTGGTCGTACGGCCAGGCTTGGAGCTGCGAGACGAACGGCGGGATGCCCTCGGTCGACGTGTCCTGCGTCGCGGCCTCGATCCCGACCTGCACCTGTTCGGCCACCGTGAGGAACGTCCGTGCCCATCGCAGCATGAAGAACGTCGCGTTGCCCTCGACCAGCGCGATCGCGGCCGACGCGTCCTCGTCCTTGCACTCGGCCCCGAGGACGTCGAGCCGCTCGAGCCCGAACCGCTGGTCGTCGATCGCGTGCGTGAGCTCGTGCGCGAGCGTGATGCGTTCGAGCGGCGAGGGCGACTCGCTCCCCGTGAACTTCAGCTCGCCCGTCTGGGTGTCGTAGTAGCCGATGACCTGGCTCGAGCCGTAGCTCTCGTAGGCGTCGCGGAGGCTGGTGCCGTCGGGGATCACACCGATCGTGTCCCACGCGATGCTCCGTCGTGCGTATTGCCCCTCCGGGTAGGTGATGTCCGAGAACCTCACGATGTCACGGCCGATCTCCGCCTGCGACACCGGCTCGGCCACGACCCGCTGCGAGTAGTCGAACCCGCGGATCTGCGCCACCTGCCGCATCACCTGCGCGATCACGGTGGGCGTCGGCCCCTCCGCGGGAACGTCCGAGCCGGCGTCGGGCTTGGGTTCGGGCACCTCGCAGAGACGCTTCGTGGCGGCGGCGGCCGAGTCCGGTCCACCGGGCGCCGGCGAGGGGACCTCGGGCGATACCGGCACCGGCTCGACCGAGGTCTCGGGGGCAGACGCCGGGTCGCCGGGCAGATCGGTTCCCTCGGTACAGGCCCCGAGCGTGAGCCCGAGCACGGCCGCCAGGGCGGCGGTGCGGAGCCTCATCCGCGCCTCGGCACCACGACGCTTGCGACGGCCAGGCCGGCCGCGATCAGCGAGAGGGCGCTCGAGATCCACAGGAGTCCTATCGACCGCAGGGAGCCGAGCGATGAGGCCATGAGCGCGATCGCCGCCGCGAGCATCAGCGCGAAGGCGGCCGCATACAGGCTCACCGAGCCCCTCCTCCCGGGGGCTGACGCTCGCGCGTCCGCGCTCGCCCCGTGAGCCCCCCTAGCCCCCCGCCGGCGTCTCGGCTCGTCCATCGTCTAGAGGCGTTCGGCGAGGTAGCCCACGAGGTTCTCGACCGGGATCCGGTCCTGAGCCATCGAGTCCCGCTCGCGAACGGTGACCTGGCGGTCCTCGAGCGTGTCGAAGTCGACGGTCACGCAGAACGGCGTGCCCACCTCGTCCTGGCGGCGGTACCGACGACCGATCGAGCCAGCATCGTCGAAGTCGCACATCCACGCTCGCTTGACGAGGTCGAACACCCCCCTGGCATCCGGCGCGAGCCGTTCGTTGCGCGAGAGCGGCAGCACGGCGACCTTGGTGGGCGCCAGATCCCGGTGCAGGGCGAGGTACGTGCGCTTCTCGGTATCACCCTTGGCGGTGGGCGCCTCCTCTTCCCGGTAGGCGTCCACGAGCGCGGTCAGCAGGATGCGGTCGACACCGGCGGCGGGCTCGACCACGTAGGGGAGGTAGCGCCGATCCTGCTCCTGGTCGAAGTACGTCATGTCCTGGCCGCTCGCCTCCTGATGCGCCTTGAGGTCGAAGTCGGTGCGGTTCGCGATGCCCTCGACCTCCTGCCACCCGAACGGGAACTCGTACTCCACGTCCGAGGCGGCCTTGGCGTAGTGCGCGAGCTCGCCGGGGTCGTGCGGGCGCAGGCGCAGCTTCTCCTTGCGGACCCCGAGGTCGACGTACCACTGCATCCGCTCGTTCACCCAGTACTCGAACCACTCGTCGTCGGTGCCAGGCTCGACGAAGTACTCCATCTCCATCTGCTCGAACTCGCGTGTGCGGAAGATGAAGTTGCCCGGCGTGATCTCGTTGCGGAACGACTTGCCGATCTGCGAGATCCCGAACGGAACCTTCTTGCGCGAGGTCTGCTGCACGATCGCGAAGTCGACGAACATCCCCTGCGCCGTCTCGGGTCGGAGGTAGGCCTCGCTCGACTCGTCCTCGATGGGGCCCATGTGCGTCTTGAACATCAGGTTGAACTGCCGTGGCTCGGTGAAGCGCTTCTGACCGCAGTTCGGGCAGGTCGGGTCCTCGCCGAGATGATCCTCGCGGAACCGCTGGTGGCAGTTCAGGCATTCGACCAGCGGGTCGTGGAAGCCCGCCACGTGGCCACTCGCCTCCCAGACGCGCGGGGACATGATGATCGCGGCCTCCAGGCCGACGATGTCGTCGCGGAGCTGGACCATCGAGCGCCACCAGGCGTTGCGGACGTTGCGACGGAGCTCCACCCCCAACGGACCGTAGTCCCAGGACGAGCGCAAGCCCCCGTAGATCTCGCTGGACTGGAAGGCGATCCCCCGTCGCTTGGCGAGGGACGTGACGGCCTCCATCAGGTCGGCCAAGGTGAAGCCTCCTCTCCCGGTCGCTGGCTGCGGCCGCTGGCGTGCGCTCCAGTCTACGGGTCGGCCCGGCCCCGATCCGCCGATCCGTGTGGAGAGATGGCGTCGTTCCGGACTAGCCGGTCGGCTCGTTCCACGGCCCGACCCCGCCGAGGCGTTCGACCGTCACCCGTGTCACGAAGCCGGGGGGTGGGTCCGGCATCGGCGGGAACGTGACGTCGGGACCGAGGTACGTGTGCGCCAGCCGCTGCAGGACCTCCGGCC
>DATEQE010000087.1:0-2243 GCA_035272825.1 Actinomycetota bacterium | reverse complement strand
ACCGGCTCGAGCCCGAGACGATCGAGTTCTGGCAGGGGCGCGAGCACCGCCTGCACGACCGGTTCCGGTTCACGCGCGAGGGCGGCACCTGGCGCGTCGAACGGCTTTGGCCGTAACGGCTCGAGGGCTCCGGCGTACGGGCGACGGTCGGTCGCTCGCGCACGCGGTATCGTTCGGCCCCATGCACGCCGACGAGCTCCGCGTCGCGATCGCCGAGTGGCACCCTCGTGCCGTCGAGGAGCTGTCGAACCTCGTCCGCATCCCGTCGATCGCGTTCCCCGGCTACGACCAGAAGCCGGTGCGCGAGTCCGCCGAGGCGACCGCCGAGACCCTCGAGGCGGCGGGGTACGGCGCCGTTCGGCTGATCGAGCTTCCCGATGTCGATCACCCCGCCGTGTTCGCGGAGGTCGCGGGTCCCGTCGGGGCGCCGACGATCCTGCTCTACGCGCACCACGACATCCAACCCGAGGGACCGCTCGAGGAGTGGACGAGCCCGCCGTTCGAACCGGAGGTGCGCGACGGGCGTCTGTACGGCCGAGGGACGTCCGACGACAAGTGCGGCATCATCCTGCATGCCGCCTCGCTGAGAGCGTGGGGCGGGAAGCCGCCCGTGTCGCTGAAGGTGCTGGTCGAGGGTGAGGAGGAATCGAGCGCCGACCACCTCCCGTTCCTGATCGACGGTCACCGGGAGCTGCTGGATGCCGACATCGTGGCCGTCGCGGACGGCGGGAACTGGCGAGCCGGACTCCCCACGCTCGAGACGAGCATCCGCGGGGTCGTGGACTGCACGGTGACCGTGCGTGTGCTCGACCTCGCCGTGCACAGCGGCGTCCACGGCGGGCCGGCGCCCGACGCGTTGTCGGCGCTGGCGAGGATCCTGGCTACGGTGCACGACGACGAGGGCGAGGTGGCGATCGAGGGGCTCACGCGGGAGACGTGGGACGGCCTGCAGGTGAGCGAGGAGGAGTTCCGAGAGGACACGCCGCTCCGGCCCGGCGTCCGGCTCATCGGTTCCGGAACGATCTCCGACCGCCTATGGGCCAAGCCGGCGGTCTCGGTGCTCGGGATCGACGCGCCGCGGGTCCTCGAGGCCTCCAACCAGCTCGTGCCGTGGGCCTCGGCGAAGGTGAGCCTGCGGCTCGCGCCCGACGACGATCCCGACCACGCGATGGACGCGCTGACCGGACACCTCACGACCCGCGCGCCGTGGGGGATCGAGGTCGACGTGAAGCCCGGGAGCTCCGGACGCGGGCTGCGCGTGCGCACCGACGGCCCCGGGTTCGCCGCGATGACCCGGGCGATGGAGGCGGCCTACGGCAGGCCCCTCGTGCAGACGGGGAGCGGCGGGTCGGTCCCGCTCGTCCCGGTGCTCTCGCGCGCCCTGCCCGAGGCCGAGATCCTGCTGTATGGCGCCTCGGACGAGCGCAGCCAGTACCACTCGATCGACGAGAGCGTGGACCTCGGCGAGCTCGAACGCGCCTGCTTGGCCGAGGCCCTGCTGTTCGGCGAGCTCACGCGGGCCTGAGCGCGCTCGGAGCCACTTCCGCCCCTCGTTGTTAGTCTCGAACGCGATGAATCCGGCCTCGACCCCCGACCTGCCCCAGGTGCCGGCCGCGCCGGCCCCGGAAGGAGCCCCGGCGGCCGCGCCGGAAGCCGAGCACGAGGCCATCACGCAACCCGCGAAGCTCCTGCGGATCGCGACGATGGTCCGAGAGCTGCTCGAGGACACAAGACAGGCGTCGCTCGACGAGCCCGGGCGGATCCGGCTCCGTCAGATCTACGAACGAGCGATCGGCGAGCTCGAGGACGTGCTCTCCCCCGATCTGAAGGAGGAGCTTTCCTCGCTCGCCCCGCCGATGCAGGGCGTGCCCACCGACGCCGAGATCCGCGTCGCCCAGGCCCAGCTCGTCGGATGGCTCGAGGGCCTGTTCCACGGGATCCAGGCCGCGCTGTTCTCGCAGCAGATGGCCGCCCGCGCGCAGTTCGAGGAGCTGCGTCGCCGTGGGCTCCCGGGGACCAGCGACCCGCAGGCCACCGGCGCAGACCAGTCCAGGGGCCCGTACCTCTAGCGAAGCGTCAGATCTCCGCCGCCTCCGCCTTCGCGGCGGTCGCGGTCACGTCCCCGCCCCCGGCCATCCGCTGGGCGAGATAGACCGGGATGAACATCACGAGGATCACCCCGAGGGCGACGACGTTCACGATCGGCCGGTTGTGCGGGAGCCGCAGGTTCCGGTAGATGAACC
>DATEQE010000086.1:0-6540 GCA_035272825.1 Actinomycetota bacterium | reverse complement strand
CCGGCGCCGGTCGGATCCTTCTCGATCACGGCGTCGGTCGCGTTGCGGATCACGAGCCCCTCCCACGACATCAGCGCGCCCTCGTCCCCCTGCTTGACGCACACGACGTGGAAGCGACGCGACAGCTCGTCGAACGCGGCGGCGCCGCGCCGATCCGTGAGCTCCTCCGCCTCGCGTTCGTTCGCGAACAGCATCGTCGCGGGCGCGCACGCTTCGAGGAACCGCTCCGCCCCGAACGAGCGAATCATCGGCCACGACGCCGCGTCGACCGCGACGAACCGCGCGCTGGCGCGCTCGAGGGCGGCTACGCCGGCCGCCGAGGTCGGCTCGAACAGCAGCGAGTACCCGGACACCAGGACGGCTCCCGCGTCGAGGCGTTCGGGCAGGTCGTCGGGCGCGAGCCGCCCGCCCGCGCCGCGGTCCGCCACCATCGAGCGTTCGCGCGGTTCGTGGACCACGAGCATCGTCCCGGTGGCGGCCGTCCGGTCGATCGCCAGAGCAGGTTCGACGCCGCGGGCGATCAGCTCCTCGCGCAGCAGCGCGCCGGCGACGTCCGAACCGATCCGGCCGTGGACGCGGGACGTCGCGCCGGCCTCGACGGCCCACACGGCGGCGTTGGCGGCGCTCCCGCCGGGTCGAACGAGGACCCGCCCGTGCACGTCGCCGCCCTCCTCAAGTCCGTCGGAGTCGACCCGCACGTCGATCATCACGTCGCCCACCGTCACCACGTCCATCGCGCTGCAGCCTACCGGGTACGGTTTCGGTGATGAGCGCCGGGACGCTCCGGCGCGGCGAGCACGTCTCCCTCCGACACATGGACGCGGACGAGGCGGCGTTCCTTCGCGCGGTGCGTCCGAGCCGGAAGCTGCATCGGCCCTGGTCGTACCTCCCCGAGATCAGCGAGGACTTCCGAGACATGCTCGTCCGGCCGCTGGGCGAGTCGTACCTGATCTGCCGCAACGAGGACGGGGCGCTCGCGGGGAGCGTGGGCCTCGGACACATCGTGTTCGGCAACCTGCGGAGCGCATATCTCGGGTACTCGGCCTTCGTCCCACACCAAGGTCAGGGGTTCATGACCGAGGGGCTCGAGATGGTGCTGCGCCACGCGTTCGGGACGCTCGCGCTCCACCGCGTCGAGGTCAACGTCCAGCCCGACAACGCCCCCTCGATCGCGTTGGCCGAGCGTCTCGGGTTCCGCCGCGAGGGGTACTCGCCGCGTACCTGAAGATCGGCGGCCGCTGGCGCGACCACGTGGTTCGCGTTGTTCGCCGACGAGTTCTCGCCGGCGACGACGCGCCCCGCGCAACTAGCCCCTCGGGGGTCAGCCGGCCTCCGCGATCCCGGCCGCCTGCGCCGCCCACCGCCCGAACGCCTCCCAGAACGGGTCGAGCCCCGGGTGTTCGAGCGGCCGGTCGCCGCCACTAGTGACCAGGAACACCCCATCGGCCGCCTCGGTCACCTCGCCAACGATCGCACTCTCGATGCCCTCGGCCCCCAGCGCGTCGACGAACGCATCCGCCAGGTCCGGCACCGCTGTCGCGATCAGGGTGCCCTCGCTGATCGACGTGTACGGGTCCATCCCGACGTGGTCGCAGACGGCGCGCACCTCCTCGCGCACGGGGATCGCCGAGAGGTCGATCCGGAGGCCGACCTCCGACGCCGAGGCGACCTCGGTCAGCCCGCCGAGCACGCCGCCCTCGGTCGCGTCGTGCATCGAGGTCACGCCCTCGTCCCGGAGGCCGAATCCCCGCGCGACGGTCGCCTCGGGCACCACGGTCATCAGCTCGAACAGCGCGTCGGCGCGTTCGACCACGTCGGCGCCGACGCCCTCGGCCAGGCGTTCGGGGAAGGTGGCCGCGAACAACGCCGTGGCCTCGATCGCCGCTCCCTTCGTGACGATCACGCGGTCGCCGGGCCGGGCCATCGTCGGGGTGACGAACCGATCCTCGTGGCCCGAAGCGATGCAGACCGCCCCGCCGACCATCGGCCACGTGCACCCGTCGTACCGGGCCGTGTGGCCGGTGACGACGGCGAGCCCGATGTCCTCGCACGCACGATGGAACGCGTCCCAGAGCGAGGTGAGCTCCTCGTCGGTGATCTCGGGTGGCAGGTTCAGGTCGACGGCCATCCACCGGAGCGGCAGGCCGCTCGTGGCGGCGTCGGACGCGAGGATGTGGACCGCGAACCACGCCGCTCGCCCCCACCCGTAGGCCGGCACGATGAAGACCGGGTCGGCCGTGAGCGCCATCGCGACGCCGTCCGCCACGCGGACGACGCCGACGTCCACGCCGTGCCGGGGCCCGACCAACACGTCGTCGTCCTTCGCGCCGAGCCGCCGCAGGATCACCTGCTCGAACAGCTCCGCCGTCGCCTTCCCGGTGCGCTGCTCGCTCATCCCTTCCCTTCCTCCCAACGGTTCACGGCGTCCACCAGCGCCTCCGTGGCGCGGACGGGGTCCGGCGCCGCTCCGACCGCCGACACCACGCAGATCCCCGCTGCTCCCGCGTCGAGCACGTCGGCGGCGTTCTCGGCACGGATGCCCCCGATCCCCACCACCGGCAGCGCGGTCTCCCCCGTAATCGTCCGCAGACCGTCCAGACCCCGCGGCTCGGCCTCGGGCTTGGTGGGGGTCGCCCAGACGGTGACGCCGAGGTAGTCGGCGCCCGAGACCTCGGCCGCACGCGCCTCGTCGGTCGTGGAGACGCTGACCCCGAGGACCGCGGTCGGCTCGAGGATCTCCCGCGCCGCTCCCGGGTCGTCGGCCTGACCGACGTGGGCTCCGGCGCCGACGCTCGCGGCCACCGCCACGCGGTCGTTCACGACGAACAGCGCACCGGTCGCGCGGCACCGTTCGGCGAGCTCGCCCGCGAGTGCTTCGAGACGGGCATCGGTGAGCTCGGGGGCGCGGAGCTGCACGGCGGTGGCGCCCCCCGCCAGCGCCGCCTCGGCCACGTCGCGATGGCTCCGACCGGGAACGAAGCCACTCGACGTCAGCACGTAGACGCGGAGCGAACGTGGATCCAACGTCGACCGCGCCTCCCTCCGCCGGCATTACCCGGATCAGGTCGGTTCGGGTCGCCGCCGCGATCTGGCGGCCTCTCAGCCCGGTCGCCCGAGCTCCCCGGTTCTCGGGTCAGGATAGCCGAGGCCGCGGGTCAGCGGTTCGCGGCCTGGATCCGGGCGATACGCATCTCACGCCGGAACCGCTTCCAGTCGCTCTTGCGCGTCGAGATGACGACGTCCGTCCCGATGATCAGGAGGCCGTACCCGAGGATCGACCACGCGGCCCATCCGGGGGCCCCGCTCGCCCGCCAGAACGCGAGCGCGAGGAACGGGCCGATCTTGCTCGCGATCGCCCCCGAGGCGTGCATCCAGGCCCGCGCCTCCGGTGCGACCGGCAGATACGTTGCGTAGTCGATCTTCAGTCCGGGGACCGGCGGGATCAGGTCGCGGACGTAGTAGGCGAGGAACCGCATCCCCATCGCCCGGCCGACCAGCCAGTGCACCGGCACGTGGAACGTCGCGGACCAGTCGAGCGCCGCGAAGATCAACGCCAACCCGGCGAGCTCCTCCGAGTCCGTCGTCAGGGCGAACGCCACCGCCACCGCGCCGACGAGCGTGCCGAGCAGGAGCACCGCGTTCCCGAACCACACCGGGATGCGGAACCGCGTCCGCGCCTCGAACGCCTTCCGGTCGATCCGGCCCGCGTGCTCCGCCCAATGGTGGGCGAGGACCGGGTCCGCCTTCACCCTGGCGAGCAGGCGCCAGAACCCGAGCGCCCGCAGGTCGGTCTGGCCGGCGTCGACGGCGGCCTCGATGCGCTCGAAATCGGCCGGGTACCCTTCCGGGTCGCTCACCCCGGCTCCACGGTTGACGCGCGTCCGCGCGCTAGGATGTTTGCTCGGACGCGCCCCCGGGCCCAGGTAGTCCGCCCGCAACGACCGAGCAGCGACGGGAGGCGACCATCTCGAAGAGCACCATCCCCGAGCGGTCCGCTCGCGCGGATCTCGCGTTCGCGCTGAACACGCTCGACGGCCGGTACCACGTCGTCGATCGTATCGCCGCGGGCGGCATGGGCGAGGTCTACCGTGGCCGCGACGCGGTGCTCGAACGCCCGGTGGCGATCAAGGTCCTGCACCGGAACCTCGCGGGCGACGCGGGCTTCATCGAACGCTTCCGGCGGGAGGCACGCGCCGCCGCAAACCTCAACCACCAGAACATCGTGGCCGTCCACGACTGGGGCAGCGTCGACGGCATCTACTACATGGTGATGGAGTACGTCGCCGGGCTCTCGGTCCGCGAGATCCTGCACGCCGTGGGCCTCCTCGCCCCGGCGCAGGCGGCCGACGTGCTCGAGCAGACGCTCGCGGCCCTGCAGCACGCGCACCGCCAGGGCATCGTGCACCGGGACGTGAAGCCGGAGAACCTGATGGTGACGCGCGACGGCGTCGTAAAGGTCGCCGACTTCGGGCTCGCGCGGGCGTTCGCCGACGCGCAGATCACCGAGGCCGGCAACGTGACCGGGACCGTGCAGTACCTGGCGCCCGAGCAGCTCCAGGGCGAGCCCGCCGACCCGCGCACCGACCTGTACGCGCTGGGGGTCGTCGCGTTCGAGTTGCTGACGGGCCAGCTCCCGTTCACCGGCGAGACCCCGATGGCGATCGCATACCAGCACATCCACGAGCCGATGCCGTGGCCGTCCTCGGCGAATCCGGCGGTGCCGGCGTCGCTCGACGGCTGGGTGGCCTCGGTGACCGAGAAGCAGCGCGAGCTCCGTCCCGAGTCGGCGGCCGAGGCCCGGCGCGATCTCGAGACCGAGGCAGGCTCGCTGCCGGCGGCGCCGCCGCTCGCGTCGCTCGTACCCGAGGTCGCGGTGATCCGTGACGGCGACGTCGTGGCGCCCGGCGCGGCGCGTTCGGATCGGGCCGAGACCGTCACGATCCCCGGACGCGCGCTCGGGCGTTCGAAGCGGAAGCGCCGCAAGGGCCGGTGGGCGCTCGGCATCGTGCTGGCGCTCCTCGCGATCGGCAGCGCGGCATGGGCCTCGTGGACCTATCTGATCCCGCACGAGGTCGACGTCCCCAAGGTCGTCGGCCTCACCGTCGAGAACGCCCAGGCGCAGCTCGAAGACGCGGGGCTCATCGTTCGGATGGCCGAGGGCCGCCACTCGACGAAGGTGCCCGAGGGGAGCGTGCTCCAGGTGCAACCCGCCGAGGGAACGACGCTCGAACGCGGCGACCGCGTCACGCTCATGCCCTCGCTCGGTCCCCCGCCGGTGCCCGTCCCGAGCCTCGTTGGGTTGCCGCTGGCCGACGCCAAGGCTGCGCTCCGCGAAGCCCATCTCAAGGTCGGCGAGGTCACCAAGGCGTTCAACGAGCGATTCGACGCCGACCAGGTGGTGCGTCAGAGCGTGAAGGCCGATGCGGAGGCGCCGCTCGGCAGCCGGATCGACCTCGTGGTGAGCAAGGGCCCGACCCCGGTTCCGGTCGAGAACGTCATCGGGCTGCACCAGGACCAGGCGGTCGCCGTCCTGGAGGCCCAGGGCTTCGCGGTCGATGTCCAGCAGGAGTTCTCCCAGCGGGTCGAGCGCGGCACCGTGATCTCGCAGTCGCCGGCCAAGGGCACCGACCTGCAGCCGGGCGAGACCGTCACGATCGTCGTCTCGAAGGGTCCGCCCGAGTTTGCGATGCCCAACGTCGTCGGCATGGAGCGGGACGCGGCGGTCGCAAAGCTGCGGAGCCTCGGCCTGGTGGTCGACGTCGCGGTCGTGCCGGGACAGGACGGCTCGCAGGTCGTGTACCAGGAGCCGGCGAGCGGGACGACGGTCCGGGCCGGCGACCTCATCCACATCTACGTGGCGTGAGGGTCGGCGCCCATCTGCGGAGCGGGCTCCGCACAGCGATCCCGCTCGCGCGCGAGACCGGCGCCGAGGTGGTCCAGCTCTTCATCTCGAACCCTCGGGCGTGGTCGGGCCCGCGCCTGGAGACCGCACAGGCGTTCGGCGCCGAGTGGCATGAGGCTGCGATCGGTCCCTTGTTCGTCCACGCGCCGTACCTGGTGAACATCGCCTCGCCCAACCCGGAGTTCCTCGCGAAATCGGTCGAGCTCTGCCGGCGTTCGGTCGCGGCGTGCGGCGTGCTCGAGGCGGGCGGGTTCGTCGTCCACTCGGGAGCGGGCGGCGAGGCGGAGGCCGCCGACGCGCTCGACCGTTCCGCGACCGTGCTTCAGGCCACCCTCGCCGAGACGCCCGACGAAACCCAGCTCCTGGTCGAGCTGATGGCCGGCACGAGCGGGGCGGTCGCTTCGACGCTCGGCGAGGCGCGGACGCTGTTCGACGCCGTGGACGACGATCGGCTCGGGCTCGTCCTGGACACGTGTCACCTGTTCGCGACCGGCTACGCGCTCGACGAGCCCGAGGGCGTCGAGGCCGTGTTCGCAGAGCTGCGGGAGGTCGAGCTCGCCGACCGCCTGCGCCTGATCCACATGAACGACGCGAAGTTCGAACGCGGCTCCAAGCGCGACCGGCACGAGATCGTGGGC
>DATEQE010000085.1:0-9413 GCA_035272825.1 Actinomycetota bacterium | reverse complement strand
CTCTTCTTGCTTCTCTCGCGTGTGAAGTTCGGCCCTGAACCTCTTGGCCTCTTCCAGGGAGCGGAACGTCTTCGTCCGCTGGCCGAGTCCGCGGACCGATACGAGACGACCCACCGGTCCGGGCGGCCCTTGCCCGGCCTCACGCCCGCGAAAATGCCGGGATGGTTCTTCACGGACCTGAACCTCCTGCGCTCCACGGCGCCCCCTTTCGCTCCGGCCCGTCCGAACGAGCCTCCACCTGGCGTACGGGGCACTGCTCAACTGCAACCCGCTGCTCTGTTACGCGCAGCGTTACGTCGTCGAGCCGACGAAGGATTGACGCGAGGCTCCGACGTGCGCTCCGGGCCGCCGACCTGCGGATCTGTTCGGTGGAGGTGAGGGGATTTGAACCCCTGACCCCTGCCGTGCGAAGGCAGTGCTCTACCGGACTGAGCTACACCCCCGGAACCGCGCCAGGGTAACAGAGGGTCCCGCGTGGACCGTTCAGCCCTCCGACGGCGGAGGAGACGGCGGCACCGCCGACGGCGGCTCAGGTGGCGCCGGCTCCGGGACCAAGACGCGCGGGCCGACGATCCGGTCGGCCAGCCGGTCGCTCCCTCGCCTTGAGCTCGGGACGCCTGAACGCGTGGAAGTTCATCCGAAGGTTCTGTTTGGAGGGACTCGAGATCTTGCCCAGTTCCGCAGCTTGTTGTCCGTCTGCAGGTAGCTGATCGTGATCGAGTCCGGCGGGTCGGACCACGCGATCCCTTCGGCCGCGAGGTCCAGAAGGACGCGTTGATGAAGATCAGGCGCCGGTCGGTGAGCGCCACGTATTAGTAGCGCATGCCGAAGATCAAGAACCCGGCGAGCCCGAGCAGGCCCTGCGCCCCCAGAGCGGGGTCGGCCCCGAGACGAGTAGGCACCACCAAGCACCTGCTCGCCCGGCTCGAGCACCGCCGGGAGCGCCTCGTTGAACCGCTGCTTGATCGTCTCCTTGCGAACGGCCACCGGTCAGTCCCCTTTCCCGAGCACCTCGCGCGCGTGCCGGTCGAGCGCGTCGTGCAGGTCCTGCGAGACGCGCGCAACGGCGAGGTCGCCCCGCGTCTTCTCGATCAGGCTGCGCGCAACGTCGGTCGCACGACGGAGGTTCCCGGTGATCGCGTCCGGGTAGTCCATCGTCACGAGGACACCGTACAGGTCCTCCATCGCCGCCAGGACGGCGTCGCCCTCGTCGACGCGCCCGGCGCGCAACAGGTCGAGGACCCGCCGGCGCGCCTCGCCGATCGCCTCGGCCATCCCGTTCAGGTACGGTGCGTCCTCGACACCGAGCGCGTCGGGCGTCGGGATCTCCCTCCCACCGTCCACGATCGCCTCGGTGAGCCGCGCCTCCGCGTACTCCTTCTGCGCGTCCTGCAGGTAGCCGGCGAACCGGATGTCCGGATGCTCGGCGACCGCGCCGAGTCCCTCGTCGACCGCCGCCCTTGCCTCATCCATCAGCCGGTGCGCGAGCTCGAACTCGCCGCGGTGGATCGCGCGGATCGCGTTCGCGCAGGAGCGGATCGCTCGACGGGATGCCGGGAGGGCGCGCTCGCGAGCCTGCACGCGCGCGTCGAAGCGCCGTCGGAGATCCTGGGAGACGCCGTCCAGATCCACGGGACGGCGTTCAGACGCGAGCCGCGTCGACCTCGGCCGCGGGCCTGACCACGATGTTCACGAGGTCGTCGCCGAACGCGGGCAGGCCGTTGAAGGACCGGCGCGCCGTGCGGTTGGAGGCGTCGGCGGCGTACCGCTGCCGAGCCGGGCGCGGACGCGCGGGTGCGGTCGCCGCGGTCTCGCGCGGTCGAGCCGGGTCATGCGCGTCGGCCCGCGCCTTCATCGTGAGCAGCGCCCACACGTAACCGCCGAGCAGCACGAGCAGGATCGCGGTCGCGTACCACATCGCGCGCAGCGGCGGGACAAGACCAATCAGCGCGGTGAGCACCAGGCTCTCGATCAGCACCATGAGCACGCGGCGTCGGCGTTCGCGCGCCCTCGCCTGTGCACGCGCGCGCAGGCCGATGAACGTCGTCCCCTTGCGGGGCGTGACGATCCACCGGCCCTGAGATTCGGTCTCCGCCAGCATGTCCATGTTCCGCTCGAAGTCCTTCATGCTCTTGTCCGTCTTGCTTCCTGGGGAGCTCCCCCACGATGGGAGAAGGAACGCGGCCCACAGGACGACCAGAGCCGCGAGCAACAGCCAACCCACCTACCTAACCCCCATGTGTTCGGATCCCCGGTCCGGCACAAGATGTTGGGCTGGGTCTGCAACCTAGCACCGAGGCTAGGGGGCTACAAACACCTCGCGCAAGTTGCTCGGAAGGTCATCTGCATCGATACATCTCGTGCGATCGTCGCTCGAGCGACTCACTCCGCGGAGTAGTGACCGCTCTTGCCGCCGCGCTTCTCGAGCAGACGCAGGCCGTCGATGCGCGTCGCGCGATCGAACGCCTTCGCCGTGTCGTAGAGGCTGAGCGCCGCCACCGCGGCCGCGGTGAGCGCCTCCATCTCGACGCCGGTGCGATCGTGCGCGCGCACGGTCGTGCGAACGCGGATCGTCCCGCTCGCCTCGTCGGGCTCGACGAGCACCTCCGCGCCGGTCACCGCGATCGGATGGCAGAACGGCAACAGGTCGGGCGTCCGCTTGACGCCCATCACGCCGGCGACCCGAGCCGCCTCGAGGGGGTTCCCCTTCGGCGTGCCCGCGACCAGGTGCGCGCAGGCCTCGCGCGTCATCGAGACGATGCATTCGGCGACGGCCTCGCGGTCGGTGGCTCGCTTGCCTCCTACCTCGACGATGCGCGCCACGGCCTCTCGCTCCGTCGACATCTAGTCCTCCATCGAACGGAACAGGATGACCTTCACCTGGCTCCCGGCATGCGCGGTCTGGGTCCCCGGCGGGACGATCGCGAGACCGTTCGCCTTTGCGACGGTGGCGATCAGGTTCGAGCCGCGGCCGCCGGTCGGCGTGGCCACCCAGCCGTCCTTGGTCCGGCGAACGCGCACGCGCGCGAACTGCGTCTTGCCGATCGGGCCGGTGACGTCATCCTCGAGCCTGGCGGGCACCTGGGGCCGGAAGAGTTGCCGGCGGCCCATCATCTTCATGAGCGCCGGACGGATGAAGGTCTCGAAGCTGACGAACACGCTCACCGGGTTGCCCGGCAGGCCGAAGTAGGGCTTGCCCTCGATCTCCCCGAACCCCTGGGGCATCCCCGGCTGCATCGCGACCCGGTAGAAGTCGACCTCCCCCCGGCGGAAGAACGCGGCCTTCACGACGTCCCGCTCCCCGACCGACACCCCGCCCGAGGAGATGAACGCATCGGCCTGCGTGAGGTGCGAGAACACGACCTCCTTGAACGCGTCGACGTCATCCCGGACGATGCCGGCGATCGTCGGCACCGCGCCGGCCTCCCGCAGCGCCGCGAACAGCGTGTACGCGTTCGAGTCGCGGACCTGACCATAGTCGGGGTTCTGCGACGGCGGGATCAGCTCGTCCCCGGTCGAGAGCACGACGACACGCGGGCGTGGATGCACGAGCGGATGCGCGAAGCCGGCGGTCGCGAGCAGTCCGAGCTCGGGCGCCTGGAGGCGGCGCTCCGCCTGCACGAGCGTCTCGCCGGCTCGAACGTCCTCGCCGCTCGGACGGATGTGCTTGCCCCCGATCGACGGGGCGAGGACGCGAACCCTGCCGCCCGCGACCTCGCAGGTCTCGATCGGCGCGATCGTGTCGGCGCCCGCCGGGACGGGCGCGCCGGTCGCGATCGCGAACGCCTCGCCGCCGCCCACCGTGCCCTCGGGTCGCTCACCGATCATGGCGCGCCCGACGATGCGGAGCTCGACGGGTACGGTCGTCGTCGCCGACGCGATCTCCGAGGAGCGCACCGCGAACCCGTCCATCGCCGAGGACGCGAAGTCGGGGATGTCGCGCTCGGCGGCGAGGCTCTCGGCCAGCACGCAGCCGTAGGCCTCGGTCAGCGGGAGCGCGAGCGGCTGAAGCGGCTTGATCGTCGACAGGACGCGTTCGCGAGCCTCGTCGACGGGGACGAGCCCCTCGCCGCTGTCGTGATCGTGGACGTGACCGGGCGTCGCCATCCGAGCCAGTCTATCGGCGGGGTCCGGAAGCCAGGTTCAGATCAGCTTCTTGCGCTCGACGAAGCCGGCGAGCCAGTCCCGGAAGTCCTTGCCGATGTCCTCCCGGGCGATCGCGAGCTCGATGGTGGCCTTCAGGTAATCGAGCTTGTTGCCGACGTCGAAGCGCCCGCCCTCGAACACGTAGGCATAGACTGCCTGCTCCTGGGCGAGCAGGTTGATCGCGTCCGTGAGCTGCAGCTCGCCACCGACGCCCGGCTGCGTCCGCCGCAGGCAATCGAAGATCTCGGGCGTCAGGACGTATCGGCCGATGGCGGCCAGGTTCGACGGCGCCTCCTCGGGCGCGGGCTTCTCGACGATCGAGCGCACGCGCGCCAGGTGCTCGTTCTCGACGAGCTCGGGCTCGATGCACCCGTACAGCGAGATCTCGTCCCGGTTCACCTCCATCGCGCCGAGCACACTCCGCCCGTACTTCTCGTGCACGCCGAGCATCTCCTGCAGCAGGCGCGTGCGCTCCACGATCAGGTCGTCGCCGAGCAGCACCGCGAACGGCTCGTCGCCGACGTGGTCCTCCGCGGCCGCGACCGCGTGGCCCAGCCCGAGGGGGTCCCGCTGGCGGATGTAGTGGATCGACGCCATGTCCGAGATCTCGCGGACCTCCTTCAGCTCGTCGAACTTGCCCTTGGCCTCCAGGAAGTGCTCGAGCTCGAAGGACCGGTCGAAGTGGTCCACGATGGCGTGCTTGCCACGGCCGATGATGATGATGATGTCGGTCAGGCCGGCGCGAACGGCCTCCTCCACCACGTACTGGATCGCGGGCTTGTCCAGGAGCGGCAGCATCTCCTTGGGCTGGGCTTTGGTCGCCGGAAGGAACCGGGTTCCGAGCCCGGCCGCCGGGATGACGGCTTTTCGGACCTTCGTCATTGCGCCTCCGCTGCGGGGAGCCGGAGTGTACCCCTTCGGGGCAACCCGCCGTCCGGGACGGCGTGCCTAGCATCCCCGGATACACTTCCGTCATGCCGACCTACGAGTACGAGTGCACGGTCTGCGGTCAGCACATCGAGGTCTTTCAGCGCTTCTCCGAGGATCCGCTCACGACCTGCGGGGTGTGCGGGGGCAAGCTGAGGAAGGTCTTCCACCCCGCCGGCATCGTGTTCAAGGGCTCGGGGTTCTACGCGACCGACAGCCGCGCGAAGGCCTCGTCCGGCGCCGCGTCCACGAAGGACTCGGGCGGCGGGTCGTCGTCGTCCGGTGCGACCTCGTCCTCGGACTCCGAGCGCGGCTCCACCTCCAAGCGCGGCGACGGTGGCTCGTCCTCGAAGGGCTCGAGCGGCGGCAAGGCATCGACGACCGGGAGCAAGAAGGAAGACTCGTCGTCGTGACCGGAGCGGCCACCGATGCGCAGATCGGGGTGTTCGGCGGCTCGGGCTTCTACTCGCTCCTCGACGACGCCGAGACCGTCGAGGTCGACACCCCCTACGGCGAACCCTCGGCGCCGCCGGTCGTCGGGTCGATCGGGCCGTACCGGGTCGCGTTCATCCCGCGGCACGGCGTCAAGCATCAGTTCCCACCGCACGCGATCAATTACCGCGCCAACCTGTGGGCTATGAAGGAGCTCGGCGTGCAGCGGATCGTCGGGCCGTGCGCGGCGGGATCGCTGCAGGCGGGCGTGAAGATCGGCGACTTCATCGTGTGCGACCAGATCGTCGATCGTACGCGTTCGCGCCCGCACACCTTCTACGACGGGCCCGTCGCCACGCACGTATCGTTCGCCGACCCGTACTGCGCGACGATGCGGCCGATCATCGTAGGCAAGACGCGCGAGCTCGGCATCCGCGTACACGACGGCGGGACGATGGTCGTGATCGAGGGTCCCCGGTTCTCGACGCGGGCCGAGTCCGCCTGGTTCAACTCGGAGGGCTGGCAGACGATCAACATGACCGGGTACCCAGAGGGACTGCTCGCCCGCGAGCTCGAGATCTGCTACGCCAACGTCTCGCTGATCACCGACTACGACGTCGGCGTGCCCGGCGTGCCGCCCGTCACCCACGAGGAGGTCGTCCGGGTGTTCGGACAGAACAACGCTCACCTGCGCGAGCTGCTGTTCAGCGTGATCCCGGCGCTGCCCGCCGAGCGCGACTGCGAGTGCGCCACGGCGCTCGCGAACGCGCGGTTCGAGGTGGAGTGACATGGGCGAGAAGGTCCTGGTGACGATCGAGCTCCGGTTCACGACCGACGACGACCCCGAGGCGCTCGGGGAGCGCATCCGCGAGGCGACCTCGTTGATCGTAGGGAGGCAGGCGCTGGAGGACTTCCGCGTCCGTGCACTGCCGCTCACCCAAGAGAAGGGACCTCGCCCACGCTGATGCAACCGGTCTGGGCGATGGGTGTGACCGGGTTCACGGCGCGACACCGCTCCATCGCGTAGCCTCCCGAACCCCCGCTCCCGGACAGGAGGCCCGGCGTGTTCCTGCGAAGGTGGTCGCTGCGCTCCAAGGTGATGGCGCTCCTCGCCGTCGTGGCGGGCGCCGGCTCGTTCACCCTCGTCCGCGGCTACGCGGCAGAGCTCGAGGCGCTCCGCCCGGCCGGAGCGAACCACGTTCCGGTCGTGATCGCGGACCGAAACCTCGACCGCGGATCCGTGATCGACGAAGGGTCGGTTCGGCTGCAGCGGATGCCATCCGCGTACGTACCCCCCGGGGCCCTCCGCTCGGTCGAGGACGCGGTTGGGCGGACGCTCGGCTCCGATCTCGCCGAGGGCGAGCCCGTCACCGCGACGCGGGTCGGCGGCGCCGGCGGGCCGGTGGCCTCGCTCGTGGCGGGCGGCCTCCGCGCGTTCGTCGTGGGTTCGGGTCTGCCATCCGGCGTGCTCGAACCCGGCGACCGCGTCGACGTGATAGCGACGTTCGGTGGACCGCACCCGTACACCGACACCGTCGGCACGGGGCTCGAGATCCTGTCGATCGTCGAGCAGGACGCGGGGACCTTCCAGGCCGGCGGCGCCACCGGCCCGTCCCTCGTCCTGCTCGTCAGCCCGGAGACCGCCGAGCAGCTGGCGCGCGCGACGGCGTTCGGACAGCTCACCGTGACGATCGCGCCGGTCGACGCCGTCTGAGGATCGGCGAGATCGCGGCCGGGCGCGGCTAGGATTGCGGCGTCCACCTCCGCGACACCGAGGAGACCACCCTGACCATCCTGCAGGCGATCGTGCTCGGCATCACCCAGGGCGTGACCGAGTTCGCGCCGGTCTCCAGCTCGGGGCACCTGATCATCGTGCCGTGGCTGTTCGACTGGCCGATCCTCACCGATCCGAACCTGAACAAGACCTTCGACGTCGCGCTGCACCTCGGGACGCTCGTCGGCGCGCTCGGGTACTTCCGGCACGACGTCGCCCGCTACGCGGCCGCGTGGTTCCGCTCGATCTCGGCCCGCAGGATCGGGACGACCGACGAACGCCTGGCCTGGGCGCTCGTCGTCGGGACGATCCCGGCCGTCATCGTCGGGGCCACGCTCGAGAGCTTCATCGAGGACGAGCTCGGGCAGCCGTGGCTGATCGCCGTGATGCTCGTGGTGTTCGGCGTGGTGCTGTACGCGGTGGACCGGATCGCGTCGTCCCGGCGGCACCTGGACGATCTCGGCGTCCGAGACGGGCTCGTGCTCGGCGTCGCCCAGGCCCTCGCGCTCCAGCCGGGCGTGTCGCGCTCGGGGGTCACGATGACGGCGGCCCGCGTGCTCACGTTCGACCGCGAGACCGCCGCCCGGTTCTCGTTCCTGCTCTCGCTGCCGGTGATCGCGGGGGCGGTGCTCTACAAGGGTCTCGACCTGGCCGCCGACGGGATCCCGCCCGGGATGGGTGGGCCGTTCGTCGCGGGCATCGCCGCCTCCGCCGTGAGCGGCTTCCTGGTCATCGCGTTTCTGCTGCGCTACCTGCGCGTCCACGACTTCGCGTTGTTCCTGTGGATCCGGATCGCGGTCGCAGCGCTGATCTTCGTGGTGATCGCGACCGGGACGCGTCCGGCAACGATCTGAGCGAGCCGCGTCAGACGCCGGCGAGCGTCATCTCGCCGAGGAGCACGTACGGCACGCCGACCGAGGAGAACCATCGGAGCTCGCTCCCGAGCGCGACCACGCTCCGGAGCATCTCGGGAATCGTGCTCGCGATCGTCATCTCGCGCACCGGCTCACCGGGCGCGCCACCCGAGATGCGCAGACCCGTCGCCCCGACCGAGAACTCGCCGCTGATCGGGTTTGCGCCCGAGTGCACGCCGCTCACGTCCTGCACGAGCACGCCGCCCTCCGCCTCTCGCAGGAGCTGCTCGAGCGACCGGTCGCCCGGCTCGACGAACAGGTTCGTGGTGCCGACGCCCGGGGACGAACGGTAGCCCCGCACGGCGTTGCCGGTCGAACTGGTGGCCCCGCGGAGGGCCGTGTACGTGTTGTGGAGGAACCCCTTGAGCACGCCCGCCGACAGGAGCTCGGTCCGGCGGGTCCGCACACCCTCGGCGTCGAACGGCGCCGCCCCCGGGCCCTCCAGCAACCGTCCGTCGTCGACGAGCGTGAGCACGCCGGCCGCCACCGGTTCGCCGACGAGCGGGGCGAACAGCGAGCGCTGCTTCTGCACCGACTCGGCCGACAGCCCGCCAGACAGGACCCCGACGAACGACGACGCGGCGACGGGGTCGAGCAGCACCGGCACGCGGGCCGTCGCCGGCTTGGTCGCGCCGAGCATCCGGGCCGCGCGTTCGACGGCCTCGGCAACCACGCCCTCGTGATCCAGGTCGTCCGTCTTCCGGGCGAGCCGATACGAGAAGCCCGTCTGCGTGTCGCCGTCCTGCTCGGCGAGCGTGACCACGACGACCCAGCAGCCGGTCGCGCGGTAGGCGACCCGCACGCCCTCGGTGGACGCGATCGCCGCCCCTCCGACCGCGTCGCCATAGCGCACCGACTCGGTCTTGCGGACCCGCGGGTCCATCGTGGTCGCGGCGCGCTCCATCCCGAGCGCGATCGGCACCTTCTGATCGGTCGGCATCCCCGCGAGGGCCTCGGAGAACAAGCCATCCAGCGGTTCGATCGGTTCGGCGGCCGGGAGCGCGTTGAACGGGTCGGGCGAGGTGACCGCCGCGTTCCGCCGTGCCCGCGAGACCGCCTCCCGCATCTCGTCGACCGATGGGTCGGCCGCGTGCGCGAACCCGAGACGACCGGCCGAGATCACCCGGACGCCCACGCCGCGCGACTCGGCGAACGTCAGCCCCTCGATCTCGCCGCGATGCGCCTCCACCGACGTCGTCGAACGCTCCTCGCCGAACGCC
>DATEQE010000084.1:0-2673 GCA_035272825.1 Actinomycetota bacterium | reverse complement strand
ACACCACGACTGGGCATTGGGAGATGACCGGGATCGTCCTGACCGAACCCTTCCCTTTGTACCCGAACGGCTTTCCGCCCGAGATCATCGAGCCGTTCCAGGAGCAGATCGGTCGCGAGGTCCTGGGCAACGTCCCCGCGTCGGGCACCGAGATCATCGCGCGGCTCGGCGAGGAGCACCTTCGCACCGGCGAGCCGATCGTGTATACGAGCGGCGACTCGGTGTTCCAGGTGGCCGCGCACACCGACGTGGTGCCGCTCCCGACGCTGTACGAGTGGTGCCGCGTCGCGCGGCGCCTGCTGACCGGTAGGCACAACGTGGGCCGCGTGATCGCGAGGCCGTTCACCGGCGAGCCCGGCGCGTTCGTCCGCCGTCCGGAGCGACGCGACTTCTCGATCCCGCCGCCCGGACCGACGCTGCTCGACCGCTGCATCGAGCACGGCGTCGCGGTGTACGGGGTCGGGAAGATCCAGGACATCTTCGCGCAGCAGGGGCTCACCGAGGCGCGGTACTCGGACTCGAATGACCACGGCGTCGACCTGACGGTCGAGTTCCTGCGCCGCCCCGGTCCGGCGCTCGTGTTCGCCAACCTCGTCGACTTCGACAGCAAGTACGGGCATCGCAACGACCCACAGGGGTACGCGCACGCGATCGAGGCGCTCGACGTGCGGATCCCCGAGCTCGTCGGCGCGCTCGGTGGCGGCGTGTTGTTGCTGACCGGCGACCACGGGTGCGACCCCACCACGCCGTCGACCGACCACTCGCGCGAACGCACCCCGCTGCTCGCCGCCGGGCTCGAGGGCGGGCCGTACGACGTGGGCGACCGCGACACGTACGCGGACCTCGGGGCCACGGTCGCGGAGCTCCTCGGCGTACCGTGGGACCTGCAGGGCTCGAGCTTCGCCGGGGAGATCGGGCGGTGAACGACCCTCGGGACGTGGTCGCCGCCAAGCGCGACGGCCGAACGCTCGAGCCCGACGACCTCCGGTCGTTCGTCCTGGCCTACACGCGCGGCGAGCTCCCGGACTACCTGGCCGCGGCCTTCCTGATGGCCGCGTTCATCAACGGCCTGGACGCCTCGGAGACGCTCGCCCTCACGCGAGCGATGGTCGACTCCGGCGAGACGCTCCCGCTGGGCGGCATCTCGCGACCGAAGGTCGACAAGCACTCGACCGGCGGCGTGGCCGACGGCGTGACGCTCGTGTTCGCGCCGATCGCGGCGTCGCTCGGGCTCGCGGTGGCCAAGCTCTCCGGGCGCGGGCTCGGCCACACGGGCGGGACCCTCGACAAGCTCGAGTCGATCCCGGGCCTGCGCACCGACCTGGACCCCGACGCCTTCGAACGACAGGTCGAGGAGGTCGGCTCGGCGGTCGCGGCGCAGACGGCCGACCTCGTGCCGGCCGACGGCGCGCTCTACGCGCTCCGGGACGCGACCGCGACGGTCCCCTCGGTGCCGCTGATCGCGGCGAGCGTGATGTCGAAGAAGCTCGCGATCGGGACCGACCTTGTGCTCCTCGACGTGAAGGCCGGGAGCGGGGCGTTCATGAAGACGCCCGATGACGCGGCCGGGCTCGCCGAGGCGTGCACGGCGCTCGCGAAGGATTGGGGGCGTCCGACGCGGGCCGCGGTGACCGACATGTCGCAACCGCTCGGCGAGGCGATCGGGAACGCGCTCGACGTGGTCGAGGCCGTCCGGTTGCTCCGCGGCGAGCTGCACGGACGCCTGCGCGACGCGGCGGTGATGTTCGCCGGCGAGGCGGTGTCCAGGCTCTCGGACGTCCCGATGGGGGAGGGGCGGGCGCGGGCGGCCGCGGCGCTCGACTCGGGGGAGGCGCTCGAGGCGTTCCGCGCGATGGTCCAGGCCCAGGGCGGCGACCCGCGCGTCGTGGACGCTCCCGAGGGTGTCCTCCCGGCCGCGCCCGTGGTTCGTCCGTTCGCGGCCACGCGGGCCGGCACGCTGGCGGCCGTGGACGCCGAGGCCCTCGGGCGCGCGAGCGGCGAGCTCGGTGCGGGGAGGAGGAAGAAGGGGGACCCGATCGACCCGGCGGTCGGCATCGTCTTCCTGCCGAAGGTGGGCGATCGCCTCGAGGCCGGACAGGAGCTCGCGCGGGTGCACGCCCGCAGCGACGCGGACGCGCAGGCGTGTATCCGGTCGGTCCTGGCCGCGATCACCCTCTCGGACGGTCCGGTCGAGCCTCCGCCGCTCGTGTACGGGTGGCACGGCTAGTGAACGACCTGAAGTTCGCGGCCTACCTCGGCATCTCGCTGGTGCCGGCGCTCGTCCTGCACGAGTACGCGCACGCGTTCGTCGCGGTGCGGCTCGGCGACCCTACCGCGAAGCGCTGGGGTCGGCTCACCCTGAACCCCAAGCCTCTGATCGACCCGTTCGGCTCGCTGATCCTGCCGACGCTGGCGCTGATCCTCGTCGCCGCCCGCGGGGTGCTCCTGTTGCCCGTGTTCGCCTACGCGAAGCCGATGCCGGTCGACCCCACGTTCTTCAAGAACCCCCGGCGCGACCTTCGCCTGGTCGTTCTCGCGGGCCTGCTCGCCAACATCCTGCTCTCGTTCCTCGGTGGCCTGCTGATCAGGGCTGGGGTGACCGGAGAGCTCGGGACGTTCGCGCTCGCGTGGCTGATCGTGAACGCGTTCATGTTCGGGTTCCAGCTGATGCCG
>DATEQE010000083.1:0-6638 GCA_035272825.1 Actinomycetota bacterium | reverse complement strand
GAACCGGATCAGCCGGTAGATCGCGTCCTCCTGCGCGTGGCTCCACTCGTAGGCCGTCTGCAGATCGCCCTGGGTGAGCTCGGCGAGCGAGAGTCGGAGCGAGGTGGCGCCCGCACCTGCCGCGCGCGTCGCGTAGACCTTGAGCCGGTCCGGCGCCCAGGGGTGTGAGCGCAGCCCCTTGCGCGTCCCGCTCCCTCCCTCGAGGTACTCGCCGTGCGGATCGAACAGCAGGCAGGCGTACCGGCCCCGCGACGCGAGGATCTGCCCCGCCAGCACCTTCATCAGGTTCGACTTGCCCATGCCCGTGGTCGCGAAGACGCCGACGTGCGACGTGAGCGTGTCGCCCTGGATGCCGATCTCGAGATCGATCGTGTCCTCGCCGGAGCGGAGCAGGCCGACCCGCACGTCGCCCATGCGCTCGCGCAGGAAGTCGAAGTCCTCGGCGGTCGGAGCCGTCACCCTCGCGAACTGCGCCGGGAGCGACTTCGGCTTGCGGAACGCGCCCGCCGCGTCGATGTACCCGAGCGGCTGGCACGTCGCGACCTTGTACAGCCGCTGTTCGGGGTCTCGAAGTGTGTACTCGGTCCCGGCGACGTCGCCCGACATGTACGAGCCCGCGGTGCGTTCGGACCAGGAGGGATCCGAGGAGTCCGAGCCGTACGTCACCTGGATCACGCGGAACAGGAACCGGCGGCCGCGTTCGGGATCTTCGGCCGCGAGCAGCTCACCGAGGAACAGGTCCGTGCCGTAGAAGGAGCGGAAGGTCGACTCGAGGACGTTCTTGCCGAAGATCCGCCCCTTGTAGGGCCCCGGCGGACCGCCGACCGCGCGCTCGATCGTCATCGGTTCAGCACCTCGTGGAAGTCCTGGAACAGCAGCTCGACGTCGTCCTCGGCCATCCCGCGGCGCGAGAGCGCCTCGCGGAACGCGCGCCGGACGTCGACTACGTCGTAGCCCGTGACGCGCGCAGCCTGGTGCGCGCGCGCGAGCGGGTAGGGGTACCCGACGAACGCCGGGTCGTCCGCGAGCGCGGCCAGCCGGCCGAGCACCTCGAGCGCGGGGACCGGACCGCGCGCCACGTCCACCCGGAACGCGTGCGCCGCGGTGGGGGCGAGGTGGGCGACGAAGATGTCGCCCACGTACAGCCGGCCGAACACCGGATCCGTCGAGATCCGCGCCGCCCACCGCGACGGCCCGAACTCCCGGTCGCCGCGGCGCTTGAGCAGCGTGACGAGCGGCGCGTTCCGGCCCCAGTACAACGTCGATGCCTTGACCACGCCCGCGAGCGACACGCCGCGCGCCACGGCCTCCTCGTGCACGCGGTGCACGATCTGCTCCGGCACGAGCGGTCCGCCGTGCAGCGAGCCGTCCACCAGCACCAGGTCCCCGGGAGCCGCCTCGCGGACCGCTCGCCCCACCGCTCCCCACTCGGCCCACTCGCGCAACGCGTCCACCGGTCGCGGGAGCTCCGGCAGGCGCTCGGGTTCGGAGCCGCAGAGCTCGGTGAGCGTGGTCCGGGCGAGCGTCGCCATCTCCTCGGGGGCCACGGCCCGAACGTCGAGCTGCGGCCGTTCGACGTCGACGGTCTGCCCGTCCTCGAACCGGACCCGGGCGGCCCGGAACGCGGCGACCTGGAACGATCGCCCGTCGGCCACCGTGCACGACCCCCCTTCCACCGCCAAGACCGTGCCCGGTTCGACCGGCGTGACGGGCGAGAGCTCGAACGCGTCGGGGTGCCCCGGCACGACGAGCGCCTCGTCGAGGCCGAGCTGACCCTCGAGCACCCGGATCTCCGAGGCCGGCCGCTCGAGGAGGTCCACCACGAACGAGGCAGCCGCGTCCAGCCTGCCACGCTCGACGAGGTCGAGGCTGAGCACGCGAACCGTCCCCCCCCGTGCCTGCGCCTCCGCCACGCCACGCAGGGTACCGCGGCCCTCGGACGCCCCGAGGGAGCCGAGCTCGGTCAGCCGAGCGCCTTCAGCAGCTCCCGGGCGATCACGACACGCTGGATCTGGTTGGTGCCCTCGTAGATCTGGGTGATCTTCGCGTCGCGCATGAACCGCTCGACCGGGTACTCACGCATGTAGCCGTAGCCGCCGAGGACTTGCACCGCGTCGGTCGTGATCGACATCGCGGCGTCCGAGGCGAAGCACTTCGCGACGCTGGAGAAGTACGTCATCCGACGATCGCCCGCATCGCACAGCGCGAGCGCCTTGTAGACGAGCAGCCGCGCCGCCTCGAGCCGCATCGCCATGTCCGCGAGCATGAACGAGACGCCCTGGAACTCGGCGATGGGCTTGCCGAACTGCTGCCGCTCGGTCGCGTACCGGCTCGCGACGTCGAGCGCCCCCTGCGCGATGCCGAGCGCCTGCGCCGCGATCGCGGGTCTCGAGTAATCGAGGGTCGACATCGCGTAGCCGAACCCGCTCCCCTCCTCGCCGATCAGCCGGTCGGCCGGGATCCTCGTGTCGGTCAGGATCACCTCGCGGGTCGGCGACCCGCGGATCCCCATCTTGTCCTCCTTGCGCCCAAACTCCACGCCAGGGTCGTCCCTCATCACGAGGAACGCCGAGACGCCCTTCGACCGCAGCGACGGATCCTTGGTCGCGAAGACCACGTACGCGTGCGAGACGCCGGCGCCGGTGATGAACCGCTTCGTGCCGTTCAGCACCCACCCGTCCCCGTCGCGCTCGTACCGCGTCGTCATCGCCGCGGGGTCCGAACCCGCGCCGGGCTCGGTGAGCGCGTAGGACATCAGGAGGTCGCCGCGGGCGATCCCCTGGGTCATCCGCTTGGCCTTCTCGTCGTCGCCGGCGACCACGAGCGGGATCACCCCGAGTTTGGAGACAAGCGGCGTGAGCGAGACGCCGGCCGACACACGCGACAGCTCCTCGATGAAGACGCCGAACGCGAGCGAGCCACCGCCGGAGCCGCCGTACTCCTCCGGATAGCCCACGCCCATCAGGTCGTGTTCGAGCAGGAGCTTGTAGACGTCCTCTGGCCACTCGTCGGTCTCGTCGATCTCGGCCGCACGGGGCGCGATGCGGTCGTCGGCGATCTGACGGACGAGCGTGCGGAACTCCTCGAGCTCCTCGGGCAACTCGAATCGCTCGAGGTCGCTCATGTCAGCGGCGCCGGATCACGAGCGCGTCCCCCTGGCCGCCGCCGCCACAGATCGCCACGCCGCCGAGGTCGACGCCGCGGCGCCGTAGCTCGTGGGCGAGCGTGAGGACCAGGCGAGCGCCGCTCGCGCCGATCGGGTGCCCGAGCGCGACCGCGCCGCCGTTGACGTTCACGAGCTCCTCGTCGAACCCGAGGATCCGCGTCACGTGCAGCGCGACGGCCGCGAACGCCTCGTTCACCTCGAGCAGGCCCAGGTCGTGGACGTCGAGGTCGGCCCTCTTGAGGGCGTTCTGGAGCGCGATCGCCGGCACGGTGTGCAGGTAGGGGAAGCGCTCGGCGGACATGCCGTGCGCCACGATCTCGGCGAGCGGCTCCAGGCCGAGCTGCTCGGCCTTCTCGGGGCTCGTCACGACGAGCGCGGCCGCGCCGTCGCTGATCTGCGACGCGTTGCCCGCGGTGATCGTCCCGCCCTCCGCGAACGCGGACTTCAGCGCGGCGAGCGACTCGGGCGTCGAGTCGGCGCGGATCCCCTCGTCGCGTTCGACGAGTACGGGGTCACCCGTGCGCCGCGGGACGTCGACCGGCACGACCTCCTCGGCGAGCGCGCCCGACGCCCAGCCGACGCTCGCGCGCTGGTGCGAGCGCGCGGCCCAGGCGTCCTGCTCCTCACGGCCGATGCCGAGCTCGGCGTTCACGGCGTCGGAGGACTCCCCCATGACCTCCCCCGTGAACGTCGACCAGAGCCCGTCGTGGATCATCGTGTCGACCATCTCGGCGTGTCCGAGGCGTGAACCCTCCCGCGCGCTCGGGAGCACGTAGGGCGCCTGGGTCATCGACTCCATGCCGCCCGCAACCACGAGGTCGACCTCGCCCGCGCGGATCATCTGGTCGGCGAGCGCGATGGCCGTGGTCCCGGACAGGCAGACCTTGTCGACGTTGAGCGCCGGGACCTCCTTGGGGACTCCGGCGGCGATCGCGGCCTGCCTCGCGGTGATCTGCCCGGTGCCCGCGCGGAGCACCTGCCCCATCACCACGTAGTCCACCTGATTGGCCGCGACGCCGCAACGCATGAGCGTCTCCCGGATCGCGATCGCGCCGAGGTCCACCGCGGACATCCCGGCGAAGGCGCCTCGGAACTTCCCGATCGGCGTTCGAGCACCCGAAACGATGAGGGACGAAGCCAACCCATGCCTTCCGTTGGTTACGGTGGGTTCAGTCTACGCGGGCCCTGCATCCGGGGCCGGCGAGCACCGAGCTCCAGGAGGCTTCGATGCCACGGTTCGGCGTCTCGATCATCCCGTCGGTGTCGGGCCGCTCCGATCCCGTCGCCCAGGCACGACGGGCCGAGGAGCTTGGGTTCGACCTCGTCTCGATCTGGGATCACCCCCACGGGGAGAACCCGTCGTTCGAGACGTGGACGCTGATGACGTGGATCGCGGCCCGAACGACCAGGATCCACGTCGCCTCGAACGTCCTCGGCCTCCCCTTCCGCCTGCCCGCGCTCACGGCGAAGATGGCCGAGACGCTCGACCGGCTCTCGGACGGCCGACTGATCCTCGGTCTCGGAGGGGGAGGCAACGACGAGGAGTTCGCCGGGTTCGGCGCCCCCGTACGAACACCCTTCGAGAAGGTGGAGGCGCTCGAGGAGGGGATCGCGGTGATCCGCGGCGTCTGGGCCGAGTCGCCCTTCACGTACCACGGCCGGCACTACCGCAACGAGGCGGCGATGCTCGAGCCCAATCCCTCCCACGGCATCCCGATCTGGCTCGGGACCTACGGGCGGAAGGCGCTCGAGCTCACAGGGCGTGTGGCCGACGGCTGAATCCCCTCGATGGGCCCGGCGCCCCCGTCGCAGGTCAAGTCGAAGATGGAGCTCGTGCGACGAGCGGCCGAGCACGCGGGTCGCGACCCGGACTCGCTCGAGTACGCGTACAACGTGAGCGTTCGGATCGGCGGACCGGCCGACGATCCCGAACGACGGGTCACGGGAGAACCCGACGAGATCGTCGAGCGCGTGCTCGAGCTCCTCGACCTCGGGTTCACGGTCCTCAACTTCTGGGTCGGCGGGCGGCGCGACGAGCAACAGGAACGTCTCGCATCGGAGGTGGTGACGCCCCTGCGTCAGCTCGGCTGAACCTCCCGCCACCACCGCTGGAAGACCTCGAGCCCGTCCGGGCAGAACGGCTCGCGCGCGATCATCGCGTCCACCTCGTCGACCGGAACGAACGCCCCCCACACGACCTCGCTCGGCTGCCAGACGATCGGTCCGTCCCACACGACGTCGAATGCGCCGCCCCAGACCCGGCCGCTCGGGCCCTCGTACCGGTGCAGGAACCGGAAGGTCGGTTCGGACGCGACGCCGAGCTCCTCCTCGAGCTCGCGACGGGCGCACGCCTCGAAGGACTCGCCGGCCACGTTCACCCCGCCGGCGACCACGTCGTAGAAGCCGGGGTAGACGTCCTTCGTGTCCGTGCGCCTGTGAACGTAAAGCTCCCCGGCGGCGTTCAGGACGAAGACGTACGTGCACCGGTGCAGGAGGTTCTCGGTCCGAAGGGTCCTGCGCGGGACGACGCCCACGACCTCGTTCTCGTCGTCGACGACGTCGACGAGCTCGTCCCTCGGATCCATCGACTTAGGTGCGATGCCGGTCGGCCCAGAAGTCCCAGCCGTCGATCTCGGGCAGCGGGAGCTCGAGCGCACCGAGCGTCGAGCAGATCTGTGTCCGGTGGTCGTTCCCGTGGTGGATCGCCTGGACCAACAGCATCGACTCCGCCGGATCGGTGTCCGGGTAGTCGTCATGGCCGAGGATCGCCGAGTGCAACCCCCCCGCCTCGAGGTCGGTCAGGGCCTCGTCCCACCGAGGCCGGTGCTCCGGCATCTCCGAGCGGAGCTGCGAGAGCGGGATCCCGACCCGATCGTCCGCCAGCGGCGGCGAAGGATCCCGCAACCGCCGGAGGTAGCGCGTATCCGCATCGATCATGTGGGTCAGCGTGTCGATCATCGATCCATACGTTCCGGGGACCGATGCATCGAGCCGTTCGGCGGGGAGGCCGTCGAGATGGTCGATCAGGACCTCGGTTGCCCACAGGTGATGCTCGAACATCGAGCGCAGCACCTCAGAAGGAGTCGTCATCCCCCGACCCTACCCGCTGAGCGCGGACCGTCGCCGGGGGGGAGGGGTGCCGTCCGCGCGTCGTCGAGCGAAGCCGAAGCCCACGGCGTTCCGCGAGCACGAACCCGACGCGTAGGCGAAGACGAGCAGCGCGGACGGCGCCCGACCTACCGCGAGGCGGGGTTCCGCGAATCCAGCACGAGCTCGATCTGCTGCATGATCTCGTCCCCGACCAGCTCGTCACGCGCGATCAGCGAGTCCCGGAGCCCGACGACGACGTCGCGGTTCTCCTCGAGCAGCTTGGTGACCCGCTCCTTCTGCTCGGTGAGGATCTCCTCGACCCGCGCCTTGCCCTGGCCGTCGGCAAGCACCTTGCCCACGAGGTTCTTGGATCCGACCGGAC
>DATEQE010000082.1:0-6111 GCA_035272825.1 Actinomycetota bacterium | reverse complement strand
GGCAACCACGTCTCCGCGCTCGACGGCGTCGTGCTGGCCCTGACCACGAGCTCGCGCAGCCGGCGCATGACCCGGTTCCTGGTCGCGGCGGAGTTCTTCCGCAAGCTCTGGTGCGGGTGGGCCCTGCGTCTGTACCGTCAGATCCCGCTCCGCCGCGGTCAACGCGATCAGGGGGCGCTCGATGTCGCGATCGACACGATCCGCGGCGGCGCGCTGGCCGGCATCTTCCCCGAGGGAACGGTCAACCCGGAGCCGGGGGCCGGCCTGATGCGGGGTCGCACGGGTGCGGCTCGGATCGCCCTGGCGACGGAGGCACCCGTGGTCCCCGCCGGCATCTGGGGGACGCAGGCGCGGTGGCCGAAATCGGGTCTGCACCTCCGGCGTCCGTTGCGACCGGTGGTCGCGATCTCCTACGGTGAGCCGATCCCGCCCAAGGGCGATCCGGATTCGGCGGGGGACGTGCAGGCCTTCACCGACGTCATCATCGACGCGCTCGCCGCGCAGGCGGACCGGGCGAGGGAGCTCGCCGAGGCGTAGGGCGTTCAGCCGACGTGGCTGGTGAACCACGCGGCCGCCAGCTCGGCCACGCGCTCGAGCGCTCCCGGCTCCTCGAACAGGTGGGTGGCCCCGGGGACGATCTCGAGCCGCGTCTCGCATCGAAGGTGACCCCGCGCCTGCCGGTTGAGCTCGAGCACCTGGAGGTCCTCGCCCCCGACGATCAGCAGGGACGGCGCGGTCACGGCCTCGAGCGCGTCCCCCGCGAGATCGGGCCTGCCGCCGCGCGAGACGACTGCCGCGACGTCCGACTCGAGATGGCCGGCCGCCACGAGCGCGGCCGCCGCCCCGGTGCTCGCCCCGAAGAAGGCCATCGGCAGTTGGCCGGCGTCGGGCTCACGCTGCAGCCAGCCGACCGCCCCCTCGAGCCGCCGCGCGAGCAACGCGATGTCGAAGACCTTGTCGCGATCCCCCGCCTCGTCGTCGGTCAGGAGGTCGAACAACAGGGTCCCGAGACCGTCGGCCTGCAGGCGCTCCGCGACCCGCACGTTGCGAGGCGATCGCCGGCTCGAGCCGCTGCCGTGCGCGAACACCACCACGCTGATCGCTGGTTCGGGGATCGCGAGATCGCCGGGCAGGCTCACCCCGTCGGCCTCGACGGTCACGGTTCGGGGAAGGATGTCCGCCATCAGCCAGGAAGCGAGAGGGCCGGCCCGCGGTGCGGGCCGGCCGTCCCGGCGCCCCTCCTCCGCGTCGTCGGCGTCACATCGCCGCGACGGCGGAGATCAGGTTCGAATCGCGGAGCTTGCGCAGCGCCTCGCGCTCGATCAGTCGAACGCGCTCGCCCGAGAGACCGAGTACCTTGCCCGTCTCCCGCAGCGACAGCGGCTGCCCGTTCTCCAGGCCGTACCGGAGCGCCACGACGTGCCGCTCGCGCTCGTCGAGCACGCGATCGACGGCCGTCCCGATCTCCTCACGGAGCAGGGCGTCCTCGACCTCGTTGAACGCGGCGTCCGAGTCGACCTCCTCGATCAGGTCGCCGAGCTCGGTGTCCTCGCCCACGGGCGACTGCAGCGACAGCGGCTCGCGGCGGCCCATCTCGGTCAGGTCGTCGATCTCGTCGACCGTCGTGTCGAGCGCTTTCGCGAGTTCGTCGCGGCTGGGCTCACGGCCCATCGTCTGGGCGAACTGGAACCGCGTGCGGTTCAGCTTGCGCAGCCGGTCGTGGATGTGCACCGGCAGCCGGATCGAGCGCGAGCGATCGGCGATCGCCCTCGTGATCCCCTGACGGATCCACCACGTTGCGTACGTGGAGAACTTGAAGCCGCGGCGCCAGTCGAACAGCTCGACCGCGCGCATCAGCCCGATGTTGCCCTCCTGGATCAGGTCAAGCAGCGGCAGCCCCTGGCCTTGGTACTTGCGGGCGACCGAGACGACCAACCGCAGGTTGGCCATGATGAAGCGCTGTCGGGCGGCCTCCGCCTTCCGGACCTCCTGGCGAGCCTTCATGATCGAACGCTCGGACCGCAGGCGGCCGGCTCGCAGGCGCTCCTCCCCCTCCTTGCCATGCTCGATCAGGATGGCGAGCTCGACCTCCTCCTCCTTGGTGAGGAGTGGCTCGCGCGCCGCCGCCTCCAGGTAGAGCCGGAGGTCGTCGGCGTCATCCGTGCCGAGCGGGCGTGCAGGTTCTGGCATGTACTCACTCTCCTCCTCGAAGCCTCCGTGCGAAGCGTGCTTCGCCCCCTAGAGGTCTTCGGGACCGTGCTCAATCGATAGGGCCCCGGGCACACGAAGACCGGCCTCCCCGGGCCACGTGGGACCATGCTAGCCCCGCCCCAGAGCCCTGTAAAGCCGACACACGTGTAGACCTCGTGGAGATACCCAGTATTCCCCGATCCGTGCCTGTCGAAGCGTCCGGCAACGGAACGCCGCCGGACATTCACATGTCGGTCTCGGCCGGGATGCGTCCCGGCCACCCGGCTCGGGTTCGATATGCCTGTTCGGGCGAGAGGAGGCGGCATGGATCGCGACACGCTGCAGGACGACCTGGACCTGATCCTCGGACAGAGCCGGGACGAGCTCCCCGGCGAGTGGGACTGGGAGCCCCCCCTCGGGACGATCGCCCCGACCGCGAGGACCGCGGCCGGGCCCGAGGAGACCGACGCCGAGGCGTCAGGCGACGCCGAGGACGGGACGACGGACGACGACGACGAAGACGAAGAGGACTGAGCTTCCCCCAGGGCGGGAGGGGCGGTCCCCGGCCGCCCCCTCGAGTCGAGCTCGAACGGCTGCCTCAGGCGGCTCGAACGGACAGCACGGGCGCCAGATCCCGAGCCACCACACGCCAGGTCCCACCGGCATCAGAGGACCCGAACACGTCGCCCGACGTCGCGCCGAACCACAGACCCAGCGGGGTCCGGTCGTCGCGGGCGAACGCCTGACGGAGGATCGTGAGGTACGCGTCGTCCTGCGGGAGCCCTTCGGTCCGACCCGTCCACGTCGCGCCGCCGTCGCGCGTCTCGAACACCCGAAGCCGCCCCTCCGCCGAGACCCGGTCGAGGTCGGAGTTGAGCGGGATCACGTAGGCCGCCTCCGGGTCGTTCGGATCGATGACCATCGGGAACCCGAAATCGCTCGGCAGGCCCTGGGCGATGCTGGTCCACGAACGCGCGGCGTCGTCGGAGCGGTAGACGCCGCCGTGGAACTGCATGAAGAGGCGTTCGGGTCGGAGCGGCGACCGGTGCATGTTGTGGACGCAGCGGGCGAGTGGCTCGGTGGAGCGCGCCTCCTCCGGCAGGTACCGCGGGACGATGCCCGCGTTGCCGATCTCCCACGACGCTCCCCCGTCCTCGGTGACCCACACGCCGACCGAGGAGATGCCGACCGCGAGGCGATCGGGTTCCCCCGGCCACGGACAGATCGAGTGCAGGCAGAGGCCGCCGGCCCCGGGCCCCCAGTCCGGCCGGCTCGGCTGATCCCAGAGCGGCCGGTTGAGCTCCCACGTCATCCCGTCGTCTCGGCTCTCGAACAGCGCGGCGGGGTCGACCCCGGCGTACAGGACTCCGTCCCGCTCGCCAGGCGTCATCACCCACGTGCGGATCAGGGTCGCGTCCGTCTCCTCGGGGAACCGAGGACCCTCCGACCGCTCCCAGGCCCCGGTCGGGTCGTCCGCCAGGTAGACGCGGGGCCCGAACTGCCCGTGGGTAACGCTCGCGAAGTACCGGCCCGTCCGGGGGTCGCGGATCGCGAACTCGACGGAGCTGCCGGGGAACGCCCGAGCCACGACATCCATCTCGCCCACGCGATCGCCGCGCACCACGAACAGTCCCTTCTTCGTCCCGACCAACAGCTCAGTCGCGGCCCCACCGGACACCGCGCCGATCACCTCGAGGCGGTCCTCGTTCGTGACGCGGGCGTCGCCGTCCACGCGCTCGCCCCCCAGGAACACGGCGACGTGCTGGCGGACTCGACCGCGGTCGTCGAGGATCCAGCCGCCGAGTCGCGGGTGGGAGCGCTCGAGCTCGCGCAGCACGTCGACCACGGTGCCGCCCTCGACGGTCACCTCGCGTCGGCCCTCGGCCAGCTCGCGGAGCGGGGGCCGCAGTCGGACGATCGGCATGGTCCCGAGTGTAGAGAATGACGGTCGGAGGTCACGAGCGCGCATGCGGATCGAGATGCCACCCAGCCGGTTCGCGGACCTGGACGGTCCGGTGCACTACGTCGAGTGGGACGGGCCGCCAGGGCGCACGTTCGTGCTCGTCCACGGCCTGGGGGGTTCGCTGCTGTCGTGGCTCGCGGTGGCACCGGGTCTCGCGAGGCACGGGCGGGTGCTCGCGATGGACCTGCCCGGCTTCGGCCGAACCGAGCGGAACGGACGTCGGAGCCGCGTCAGCGACCTCCGGCGCACCGTGTCCCGTTTCGTGGACGAGGTCGCGGGCGGGGGACCGATCGTGCTCGTCGGGAACTCGATGGGCGGCGGGATCTCGATGCTCGAGGCCGCGCTCGAGCCCGCGACGGTCGAGGCGCTCGTGCTCTCGAACTCGGTCTTCCCCTGGAGACGCGGCTCGTCGCTGCCGGCACCGATCGTGTTGGTCGGCTTCGCGTTGTACGAGCTCCCCCGGGTCGGCGAGTGGGCGTCGCGACAACGCGTCACCCGTCTGGAGGCCGAGCGCGCCGTCGAGCTGGGCCTGCGGATCATCGCGGCGGACCCGTCGACGATCCCCGACGACCTGGTCCGACTCCACGTCGAGCAGCTCGTCCGCCACCAGCAGAACCCCGACGCCGGACCCGCGTTCCTCGAGGCCGCGAGGTCGCTCCTCGCGCTCGGCCGGCGACGGGAGATCGTGCGCTGGATCATCGGGTCGGTGAAGGCTCCGGTCCTCGTAATCCACGGGCGCGAGGATCGGCTGGTCCCGCTCGGGTTCGCGATGGGGGCGCTCGAGACGCGGCCGGACTGGGACATGCGGCTGATCCCGAAGGTGGGTCACGTCCCGCAGATGGAGGCGCCCGAACGCTGGCTCGCCGCGGTCGAACCCTGGCTCGAAACCCTGGGGGCGGGCTAGAGGCCGGCGGCCTTCGAGACCTCGGCCAGCGACGCCTCGAGCCCGAACGCGAGCCGCTGCAGGTCCGGCATGCCGTCGTAGTCACCGGTCAGGCCGAACGCCATCGTCCCCCCGATCGAGGTACACGCGATCGACAGCGCCGAGTTCTCGCCGAGCGGGAGCGAGGGGTACTGCGCGACCAGCCGCGCGCCCGCCATGTACATCGGTTGCGGCGGCCCCGGGATGTTCGACACGACGAGGTTGAACCACGAACCGCGGCTCGCCAGGCGCGCGGCCGCGGCGAGCAGGCCCCCCGGCGCGTAGGCGCCCAGCCCGATGATCGCGTCGGCGCTCATCGCCATCATCGAGTCCTTCAGGTGGCTGGTCCCCTCGCGCACGAGCGCGAGACGACGCCTCGGGCCCATCGCGCCGACCGGCAGGTCGACGAACGCCGGCGCCACCCGGTTGCCGAGGGACGCGTCGCGGCCCCCCTGCACCGAGACCGGCACCATCACGCGGAGCGTGCGGCCCCGCGTCGGCTCCTTCCGGTCGCGGAGCAGCCGATGCAGGGCGCCGCCCACGACGGTGAGCACGGCGTCGTTCACGGTCCCACCGAGCACATCCTTGATCTCCTTGAACCGCTGGAGCGGCGCATCGGCGATCGCGAACCGCCGGTTGGGGCCGATCTGCACGTCGAGCGGCGACGCGGGCCGCGCGCCCATGTCCAGGATGCTGCGGAACCCCGACAGGACGGTCCCGACGTCGAGCGCCGCGACCGCGGGCGAGCGTCGGATCGCGTCCATCCCGTTCATCAGCGCCTGGACCGGGTGGGCGAACAAGGTCTCGGTGGCCTCGCGGAGCAGGTCCTGCGAGGACGGCTCGGGCTCGGGCTCCCAGGCGGGCGGTGGTGGTTCGTGGGGCGGCACCGGCGACAGGTCGAACAGAGCCGCGGTCAGATGCATGCCCGAGAGCCCGTCGATCATCGCGTGATGCACCTTCATCAGGGTCGCGACGTGCCCGCCCTCGAGCCCCTCGATCACGTAGAGCTCCCAGAGCGGCTTCGACCGGTCGAGCG
>DATEQE010000081.1:0-2444 GCA_035272825.1 Actinomycetota bacterium | reverse complement strand
AGGAAGTCGCCCGAGCGGTCGCCCGTGAAGATCCGGCCGGTCCGGTTCCCGCCGTGCGCGGCCGGCGCGAGCCCGACGACCAGGATCCCCGCGGCCGGGTCCCCGAACCCCGGGACCGGCCGACCCCAGTACGTCTGGTCGGCGAAGCGGACCGTCCTGTCGCGCGCGACCCGCTCGCGCCACTCGACCAGCCGGGGACACGAGCGACAGCCGACGACCTCCGCCGCGATCCGCTCCAGCTCCCGAGCGCTCATCCGCGTCGCTCGCGGAAGCGCGTGGACGCCTGTTCGAACGCCTCGAGCGGCAGAAGGAGGTCCCCGATCAGACCGATCAGCCCCTCGAACCCCTCGGGTTGTACACCCTCGGTCCGCACCCGTTCGGCGAACGCGAGCGCCTCGTCGAGACCCCGCGAACACGCCTCCCACTCGGGCTCGACGTCCGGCGAACGCCAGGCGTCCATCCCATCGCGAACCTCGCGGAGCCCGTCCTCGAACTCCGACAGCGTCTCCGCGAGGGGGCGGCCCGGCAGACGCGTGCCGGGTACCGCCCCGGTGAGGGCGGCCTTGGCGCGTCCGAGCGGGAGGAGGAGGTCATCGAACGCCCTCGCGGGTCCCTCGAGGTGCTCCGGCAACCGTCGGCGACGCAAGCTCACGAACGGACGTGGTCCTCGAGCACGGCGAGCGCCATCCTTGGGTCGTTGGTTGCGACCGCGTCGAACCCACGATCCAGCAGCATCCGAAGCGTCTCGGGGTCGTCCACCGTCCACGTCCCCAGACGAAGTCCCGATGCATGGACCTCGTCGACGAACGACGGTCCCGCCGGGATCGAGGCCCGCGTGCCGGGCAGGACCATGTCGTGCCCGGCGGAGGCCGCGTAGGCGAGCGCCTCCCGCGGTGGGACGAGATCGGTGGTCAGGAACCCGGTCGGGACGTCCGGGGCGACGAGCTTCGAGGCGGCGATCGAGGACGGGTTGAACGAGACTACGAGGACAGCCCCGTCGAACCTCTGACGCTCGAGCTCGGTGTGGACCGCCTCGACGATCGTCTCGCGAGTTGGCTCGAACGCCGGCTCGCCCGGGATGTTCTTGATCTCCACCGCGATCGCCGCCCGACCGCTCATGCACCGCAGGACCTCGGCCAGCGTCGGCACGGGTGTGGGCTCGGCCTCGGTGCCGGCGTTCAGCGAGGAGAGCTCGGCCGCGCCGAGCTCGTGGACGAGGCCCCTCCCGTCGGTGGTCCGGTCGACCGCGGGGTCGTGGATCACGACCGGCACGCCGTCGCGCGACAGCCGGACGTCGAACTCGACGATGCCGGCTCCGAGCCGGATCGCCTCCTCGAACGACGGGATCGTGTTCTCCGGCCGGGTCGACGAGGCGCCGCGATGCGCCACGACGATCGGGAACGCGTCGTCCGGGAAGCGATGGCCCCGCGCCATTCAGACGAGGCTCGAGGGGCAGAGGTGGTTCACGGGGCAGACCTCGCACTTGGGCTTGCGCGCCACGCAGACCGCTCGGCCGTGGTCGATCAGGACGTACGTGAAGTCGAACCACCGCTCCCGCGGGATCCGTCGCATCAGGTCCTGCTCGATCTTGTCGGGATCGGACTCCTGGCTGAACCCGAGCCGGTTCGCCAGCCGCTTGACGTGGGTGTCGACGGCGATGCCCTCGACCTTGCCGAACGCGTTGCCCAACACGATGTTGGCGGTCTTGCGTGCCACCCCTCGCAGCGTGATCAGGTCCTCCATCGTGTCCGGCACCTGCCCGCCGTACACCTCGACGATGCGCCGGCAGGCCTCGCGGATCGACGTGGCCTTCTGGTTGAAGAAGCCGGTGGGCTTGATGTCGGCCTTCAGCTCGTCCTCGGGCACCTTCAGGTAGTCCTCCGCGGTTCGGTACTTCCGGAAGAGCGCCTCCGTCACCTCGTTGACCTTCTCGTCGGTGCACTGGGCCGACAGGATCGTGGCGACGAGCATCTCGAGCGGGTTCGAGAAGTGCAGGGCGACCTTGGCGTCGGGGTTCGCCTCGGACAGGATCCGGACGATCTCGGGCTCCCGCTCCTCGATCGGCGCGTCGCGCCCGAGCGCCTTCGCGGGCTTGCGAGCGCTCACGCCGGGTCGTCGGCGAGCGGCAGCGCGAGCTCGATGACGTCGCCCTCGCCGTACCGCGCCCACTCGCCGTCCCGCATCACGTGGATCTTGGACCGACCGATGACCTCCCAGCTGCGTCCATCGCCCACCATCGCGGTGTCCTCGTCCAGCCCGATGAACGTGTCACCGGGCTCGACCGAGCCCGCGATGAAGTCCGTCGCGCCGGGGATCCAGGTGTCGACGATGTCCCAATGCGGGCCGAACAACGTGTCCCGCACGTACCCGATGCCCGGCGCCCAGATCGAGTCGACGTCCTGGCTGTCCGAGTCGAACGTCTTCTCGGTGAGGCACGCGACGCC
>DATEQE010000080.1:0-2564 GCA_035272825.1 Actinomycetota bacterium | reverse complement strand
CAAGGAGGGAACCGACGTCCGGAGGCGGACCGGCGTCGTCGGCGAGGGGCACCCCCATCGGGGCCTCGTGTCCCATGACGGCCTGCTTCGTCGTGAGGTAGCGGACGTTGCGAGCGTGCGCCGCCGTCGGCAGACCGACGATCGCTCGGACCGGGATCCCCGCCGCCTCCAACGCGGCGGCCTTGTCCCGGTTGTTCGACATCAGCCGGACCGAGCGGACGCCGAGAACCCGAAGGCATGCCGCGACGTCACCGTAGGTCCGCTCGTCCACGCGGAACCCGAGGTGCTCGTTCGCCTCCGCCGTGTCGAACCCCCGATCCTGAAGCATGTAGGCGCGCAGCTTGTTCGCGAGCCCGATCCCCCGCCCTTCGTGCCCCGTCGAGTAGACGAGCACGCCACGCCCCTCGGCGGCGATGGTCCGGAGCGCATGCCGCAGCTGGACCCCGCAGTCGCAGCGCAGGGAGCCGAGCGAGTCACCCGTCACACATTCGGAGTGCATCCGAACCAGGACGTCCTCGCCGTCGCCGATGCGACCGCGGCACAGGCACAGATGGACCGATCCCGCCCACTCGAATGCGTGCGTCTCCCATCCGCCGAACGGCGTGGGCAGGGTCAGGTTCGCGATCTCTCTCGGGACGATCGTGGTTGCGGACACCGGCAGGAGTGTTCCCATCCGGGTCTCGCCGCAATCGCGCAGGCGGTTGGATGCTGCCGATGAGGGGTACCGGAAACGGCGTGGAGGGACGCGCGCTCCGGTTCGTCGCCCCCCGCCGCGTCGAGATCCAGCGCGTGGAGGTTCACCCCCCGGCCCCCGAGGAGCTCCTCGTCCGGACGCGATGGTCCGGCATCAGCGGCGGGACGGAGCTGCTCGCCTATCGTGGGGAGCTGGACCCCGGCCTCGAGGTCGACGAGACGCTCCCGTCGTTGACCGGCAGCTTCCGATTCCCCTTCGCGTACGGCTACAGCTGCGTGGGCGAGGTGGAGCGCTCCCGGGCGCCCGGGATCGAGGTGGGTTCGACCGTCTTCGCGTTCCACCCTCACCAGGATCGGTTCACGGTGCGGGCCTCGGAGATCGTGCGGCTCGACGCCGTCGACGGGCAGGTCGCCACGATGTTCCCCTTGGTCGAGACCGCGCTCCAGGTCTCGCTCGACGCCGGCGCGCGCATCGAGGAGCCCGTCGTGGTCCTGGGGCTCGGGCCGGTCGGCGTGCTGACGGCGGCCCTGCTGCAGCGTTCGGGAGCCGACGTGGTCGGCGTCGATCCGCGGGCGGACCGTCGCACGACCGCGATCCGGTTCGGCGTCTGGGCCGTGGATGCCTCGGAGATCCGGCGAGACGTGGAGATCTCGACCTCGGGCGCGGGCGTGCCGCTGGTCGTCGACGCGACGGGGACCCCCGGTGCCCTTCCGCTCGCGCTGGAGCTCCTCGCGCACGAGGGAGAAGCGCTGGTCTGCAGCTGGTACGGGAACAAGGAGGTGGCGCTCCCGCTCGGCGGCGCGTTCCATCGGCGCCGCTTGCAGATCCGGAGCACGCAGGTCTCGACGATCCCCTCGCGCCAGGCGGATCGTTGGGACGTGCCCAGGCGGCGACGTGCCGCCGCCCGCCTGATGACCGAGCTCCCGCTCAAGCTGCTCGCGACGACCGAGGTCGCGTTCGAACGAGCCGCCGACGCCTACGCCGCGCTGGATCACGGGGACGAGGGCATGATGCACGTCGCCCTGAGGTACTGATGTTCGAGGTCGGCGCCTCGACGTCCTTCCGGGCGTTCCACGCGATGCCCGATCGACCCCCGCCCGAGGACGAGCGGCACCCGCACGACTACCGCGTCGAGGTCGTGGCCGAACGGGAACGGCTGGACGAGCGCGGCATGGTGTGCGACCTCGACGTCCTCACGCGCTCGCTCGCCGATGTGGCCGGAGAGGCTCGCGACCGGGACCTCTCCGAGGTCTGCCGGACCGAGGTCGTGACGGTCGAGGTCTTCGCCGCGTGGATCCACGACCGGCTGGCGGAGCCGCTCGGAGGTGACGGGGCCGAGGTCGTGGCGGTGCGCGTGTGGGAGTCGGACGACGCGTTCGGAGGGATCCGTGCGAAGGTCTGACGTCGAGATCGCGCTGCTGCGGCTCGCGCTCGTCACGCTCGGCGATCCGCATCGGCGGACGGGCGGGTACCGGTACCACCGGATGATGGCCGCGGCCGCCGGGGATCACGGGGCCCAGCTGAGATTCGATCCCGTCCCGTCGCTCCCCTGGCTGATCCCCGCGCTGCCGGCGGCGTGGCGACTGCGGGCGGCGGCCGTGGGATCGGACGCGATCCTGCTCGACAGCATCGCGGCGGCGTTCGTCGCGCCCTGGATCGGCGGGGTGCGTACGCCCGTCATCGCGGTCGCGCACCAGCCGCCGGGCGGCCTCGGCCATGGGCGGGCCCGTGCATCGGCCCAGCGCGCGCTCGACGGCGTCGCCTACCGATCGGCGGCGGGGGTCATCGTCGCCGGCGAGGGACTGATCGACGACCTGCGCGCGATCGGCGTTGCATCCGAGCGGATCGCGTTCGTCCCGCCGGGGTGCGA
>DATEQE010000079.1:0-7437 GCA_035272825.1 Actinomycetota bacterium | reverse complement strand
ACCGTGCTACAGCGTCACGATCTGCAGGTTCCTCGCGACCTTGCGTCCGGCCTCGTCCACCAGGTCGAACCGGACGCGTTGCCCGATCCGCAGCGAACGCAGGCCCGAGCCCTCGACCGAGACGGCGTCGATCGCCACCTCGGTGCGGTCGTCCATCAGCAGGCTGCCGATCCGCCCCTCGCCCTCGAAGTCCTTGATCGTCCCCTGTGGCATCGAGGCCTCCCGAGCTACGCCCGCAGGCGCGCGCCGAGATCCATCTGGAGGCAGACCTCTCGGGTCCGCCCTCGCCGGCCGTCGGCGAGCAGCGTGAGGATATCGTCAGGGCGATCGACGTCGAACGAGAGCTCGGCGCGCTCGACGATGGAGACGGGGAGGCCCCGCGCCCCGGCGAGCTCCACGTGCCGCCGGAACGAGTCGGGCCCGAATCTGGCGGGGATCGCCCGCGGCGGCCGTCGCAGGAGCAGGCTGGTTCCCGATCCGTCCGCCGAGCGCGCGAGGACGACCGCTCCGAGCGTCCGAAGGGCTTCGTGGAGCGTGTCGACGGTGACGAGCGGAACGTCGGCCGGCAGCACCGCGAGCGCGCTCGCGCCGTCCTCCTTCGCCTTCGTCTCGACCTGCCGGATCGCATTCGCGAGCGGGGGCCTGGCCTCGGGGATCGGGCGGGCGCCCCGGCCGGACGCGATCTCGAGCGCCACCTCGTCGGGCGAGACCACCCAGGTCTCCCAGCCGGGCACGGAGAGCGCCGCGTCCAAGACGTCCTCGAGCATCGCGAGTGTGAGCGCGCCGCGCTCGAGCCCCGTCAGGGCGGGGGACAGCCGCGTCTTCGCGCGCGAGAGCGACTTCACGGGCACGGCCACGACGCGCATGACCAGAGGCTAGTACCCCGGCGGCGTGTCGAGCGCCGGACCGTGCGATCGGCCCGTGGAGCTACGCGGTAGCATCGCCGCCCCGAAGGAGGCGCGTCGTGGAACCGTGGTACCGAGCGGCCGAGCTCGCCTTGGTCCCGCCCTTCCAGCTCTGGTTCAACTGGCGGTTGGAAGGGCTGGAGAGGGTTCCCCCGGAGGGGCCGGCCATCATCGCGGGGAACCACCTCTCCTACCTGGACCCGTTCGCGCACGGCGTCTTCGTGGTCAAGGCCGGGCGCCGGCCCCGGTTCCTCGCCAAGCAGGAGCTGTTCGACGCCCCGCTCGTCGGGACCGTGCTGCGCGGGGCGCACCAGATCTCGGTCCAGCGAGGGAGGGGCGACCGGTCGCCGATCGACGACGCGGCTCGCGCGGTCGAGCAGGGCGAGGTGGTCGTGATCTACCCGGAGGGGACGACCACCACGACGAACGAGGACTTCTCGCCGGGCCGTGGCAAGACCGGCGCCGTCCGGCTGTCGATCGCCACGGGGATCCCGATCCTCCCCGTCGCCACGTGGGGGGGTCAGTTCGTCTGGCGCAAGTCGGGGCGACAGAGCCTCGAGTTCGGACGGCCGATCTGGGTGGCCGCGGGTGAGCCGTTCGGCCCGACCGAGCGGCTGGAGGGCGAGCCCGACGGCCGGGCGCTGCGCGCATGTACGGACGACCTGATGGCTGAGCTCGGCACGCTCGTGGACGACCTCCGCGACCGATATCCTGCGCGCTGGACCCGGGGGTAGGCTGGGGCCGTGCCGCGCGACCACGATCCGGAGGAACGCGATCGAGGGTTCGCCACGCGTGCGATCCACGGCCAGGCGCTGCCGCCCGTGGAGCAGGACACACCCAGCGTCCCGATCTTCCAGACCTCCACGTTCCGGTTCGACACCTCCGACGGATTCGCCGAGACGATCAACTTCCGCCGGCCCGGCTACACGTACACGCGCGGCTACGGGAACCCAACGCTCCTCGCGTTCGAACGCGTGATGGCCGAGCTCGAGGGGACCGAGTCGGCGCTGTCGTTCGCGTCGGGGATGGCGGCGATCCACACGGTCGCCACGACCCTAGCCGCGAACGGCGACACGATCGTGGCGAGCAACGAGCTGTACGGCGGCACCTACTCGCTGTTCGCGCACGTGCTGCCGCGTTACGGGATCGACGTGCGGTTCGTGGACCCGCACGATCCGGACGCGGTCCGGGCGGCGCTGCCCGGCGCGGCGATGCTCTACATCGAGACGATCGCGAACCCGAACGTGACGGTGTCCGACCTCGAGGCGCTCGGACCGCTCGCAACGGCCGCCGGCGTCGCCAGCGTGGTCGACAACACGTTCGCCTCGCCGTACCTGTGCACCCCGGCGTCGTTCGGGTTCGACTACGTCCTGCACTCGGCGACCAAGTACATCGGCGGCCACAACGATCTGATCGGCGGCATCGTCTGCACGTCCGAGGAGCGGATGGCGGCGCTGCGCTCCACGGTGATCGAGACCGGTGGGACGCTCGCACCGCTCGAGGCGTGGCTGTCGATGCGGGGCCTGTCGACGCTGCAGGTGCGGATGGACCGCCACGGCCGGACTGCGCTCGAGCTCGCCGGGTGGCTCGAGCGCCACCCGAAGATCGAGGCCGTGCACTACCCGGGGCTCCCGTCCCACCCGCAGCACGACGTGGCGCGGCGGATGCTCCCTCGCGGGTTCGGCGGGATGGCGGCGTTCGAGGTCGTGGGCGGGGTCGAGGCCGGGCAGCGCTTCTGCGACGCGCTCGAGCTGATCTGGGTGGCCGCGAGCCTCGGCGGGATCCACACGCTCGTGTGTCACGCCGCCTCGACGACCCATCGGCAGCTCGACGCCGACGCTCGCCGGTCGGCCGGCATCGCCGACGGCCTGATCCGGCTGAGCGTGGGTCTGGAGGACGTCGAGGACCTGATCGAGGACGTCGAGCTCGCGCTGGAGAAGGTGTGAAGCGGCGCGTCGCCGTCGTCTTCGGGGGTCGCTCGGCCGAACACGAGATCAGCGTGCTCTCGGCCCGATCCGTGATCGACGCGCTCGACCCGGACCGGTACGAGGTCCTCGCGATCGGGGTGACGAAGCAGGGTCGGTGGGAGCTCCTGCCGGCGGGTCCGCCGGCACCGCCTGCGGGGGCGTCGCCGGAGGCGCTCGCCGATGTCGCGCCGGGTTCGGGCACCGAGATCGCGCTCGACCAGGAGCCGGGAGCGCAGGCGCTGGTGTCCGGGGACGGTTCGCGAACGCCGATCGACGTGGTCTTCCCGGTGCTGCACGGCCCGTACGGGGAGGACGGGTCGATCCAGGGCTTCCTGGAGATGGCCGGCGTGCCCTACGTCGGTGCGGGCGTGCTGGCCTCGGCGGTGGGGATGGACAAGGCGGTGCAGAAGGTGCTGTTCGCCGCCGCGGGGATCCCCGGCCTGCCGTACGAGGTCGTGCACGAGCGCGACTGGGAGGAGGATCCCGAGGCCGTCGAGGCCCGCGCGTCGCACCTCGGGTACCCGTTGTTCGCCAAGCCGGCGGCGCTCGGTTCCTCGATCGGGATCGAGCGGGTCGAGGACCCGTCGCGGCTGCGCGGCGCCCTGGAGACGTCCCTCCGGTTCGGCCGCAAGGCGGTGCTCGAACGCGCGGCCACCGGCGCGCGCGAGCTCGAGGTCTCGGTGCTGGGTAACGACGATCCGGTGGCTTCGGTCGCGGGCGAGATCGTCCCTCGGGGGCACGCGTTCTACGACTTCGAGGCCAAGTACCTCGACGAGCACGGCGCCGAGCTCGTGATCCCGGCCGACATCTCACCGGGGACGCTCGAGGAGCTCCAGCGGCTGGCGGTCGCCGCGTTCCGGGCGATCGACGGGGCGGGGATGGCGCGGGTCGACTTCTTCCTCATGCAGGACGGACGCGTGTTGGTCAACGAGGTGAACACGATCCCGGGGTTCACCGGCATCTCGATGTACCCGCGGCTGTGGGAGGCCTCGGGCCTGCCCTACCCCGAGCTCGTCGACCGGCTGATCGAGCTCGCGATCGAGCGCCACGAGGCCGAACGCAAACGAGGAACGGGGGTCTGACGCCGCGCCGACCGGAGCCGGCTCTCGTCTACAGGTGGACGACCGGGCAGGTGAGCGTCCGGGTGATCCCCTCGACGCCCTGGATCTTCGCGACGACCAGCTTGCCCAGCTCGTCGACGTTCTTCGCCTCGGCCCGCACGATCACGTCGTAGGGCCCCGTCACGTCCTCGGCCTCGGCGACGCCGGCGATGTCGCGGACCTCCTTGGCGACCTGGGCGGCCTTGCCAACCTCGGTCTGGATCAGGATGTAGGCCTGGACCACGCTGGACCTCCCTCGTTCGCGAGACGCTCATGCTATGGCGGCACCCCGAAGCCCGACAAACGCTCGTCCCGTGCCGCACACGCGCGTCGACCCCGTCACCCTCCAACTGGAGGTATTCCTGGTTGGCGGGACGACGACGCTGTTCGCGGTCGATCCGGCCGAGGGGGACGTGTGGGCAGGCGTCCTCGTGAGCGGAGTCCCATAATCGAAGGGTGGTCTCCAAGAAGAAGCGCACCAAGCGCGAGGCCGATCCGCTCGCCGCGTACCGGCGCATCCGCAAGGCGATGCCGCCGCCCGAACGGATCGTGCCCGACAAGCGGCGCGAGCTCGAGGACGAGGAGGCGCGGCGCGAGATCGAGGAGGAGCGGTGATCTTCGCCGACCGAACGGACGCGGGCGAGCGGCTCGCGGATGCGCTCCGGCACCTCGGACCCAAGGCAGTGGTGCTCGCGATCCCGAGAGGCGGCGTGATCGTCGGCGATGTGGTCGCGCGCGAGCTCGGCGCGCCGCTGGATGTCGTCGTCCCGCGCAAGGTGGGGGCGCCGGGCAACCCCGAGCTCGCGATCGGTGCGGTCGCACCCGGGATCCGGGTGCTGGATCCGAGGATGGTGCGCGCGCTCGGCGTGAGCGAGCACTACCTCGAACGCGAGATCGCGACGCAGGAGGCCGAGATCGAACGCCGGCAGCACGCCTACCGTGGCGGCCGCCCGCCGCAGGCGATCGAGGGTCGGGTCGCCGTCGTGGTCGACGACGGCGTGGCGACCGGCAGTACGGCCGTGGCCGCGCTCCGATGGGCGCGGGCGCAGGGCGCCGAACGGGTCGTGCTCGCGGTGCCGGTGGCGCCGCCGCAGACGCTCGAGCGCCTTCGCGCCGAGGCCGACGAGGTGGTCGTGCTCGAGACGCCGCAGCCGTTCCTCGCGGTCGGCGAGTGGTACCGGGACTTCGACCAGACCACCGACGAGCAGGTTGTCTCGGCGCTCGCCCGCGCGGCCGGCACGCGCGCGTGAGGATCTTCGAACTCGTGGTCGCGGGGCTGTTCGTGCTCGGTGGCTTGCGTGCGATCTGGTACTGGAGCCGCCGGCCGTTCGAGGGCACCGACGTCGTCGACCACCTGCTCTACGCGCTGTACCTCACTGGCCGCATCGGCCTGTGGTTCGCGTTCGCGGGCTTCTTCCTGATCTACGCCTCGATCCAGGTCCAGGGCCGTGCGGCGCTGGACGATCTCGAGGCGTTCCGTTGGTATCTGATGGTGCCGCTCGTCCTCGCTGCCATGCAGCTGCTGGGCGGGTGGTTCCTGGGCCGGCGCTCGCCGGCCGACGAGACCTGAGGTCTACCCGACCGCCTTGACGATCTCGGGCGTGAGCTCGGGGAACCCTTCGAGATGCGCGACGCGTTCGGCCTTGAGGCGATCGACGATCTCGCGATACTCCAGCAGGCGCCCCTGCGGGTCGTAGAGCCGACGCGGTTGCAAGAGCTCGGCGTCGTCGAGGTCGGGGACCGCCTCGGCCACCCGGTAGCCGAAGTCCTCGTCCTCGGTCCACGAGATCGAGCTCTCGGCGATGCCCTTCACGCACGCCGAGGTGTGCGGGATCTTCACCTTCTTCGAGCGATCGTCGTCGTCGCCGCCCCCGACGCGCCCCGTGTTCAGCAGGTAGGTCTCGATCGGGTGCGTCGCGAGCAGCTCCAGGATCCGGTTGCCCTGCAGCCCGTGCGGCAACGGGAAGAAGGGGTTCGTGCCGGGGACCCGCAGGAACTTGCCGGCCTCGGACGCGCCGCCCGCGGAGGTGCCGGTCGTCTCGCCGAGCATGAAGTAGGCGGCGGCCTGCTCCTGATCGAGCTGAGCGACCGCGGGGATGATGTTCTCGTTCCGGTTGAGAATCAGCAGGTAGTCCACGGTCCCGACGTCCATCGCGCCGCGGAACCGGGCGAGGTCGTCCATGCGGAACACCGCGCGCCCGTTCTGCGTGTAGCGCTCCTCGAAGAAGTTCACGTTGCCGTCTTCGTCCTGGTACACGTTCTCGAGGTAGGTCGTCTGCTTGACGACCGCGTTGTAGATGTTTGGCTCGAAGTCGGGATCGAGACTGAACGTCTTCGCGAAACACCCGTTCTCGCTCCCGTAGGGCTTGCCGCCGGGCATGAGCGCGACGAAATCATCCTGCACGGGCAACGAATCGTTCTGCGTCGTGAAGGTCGTGGTGGTCTTCCCGGTGCCCGAGAGCCCGATGATCATGAACACCTTCTCGCCGGCGGCCGTCGGGACGACCTTCAGCCCGGCGTGGAGGGCCAGGCCTCCGAGGTCGTAGACCTTTGCGTTCCACATCCGCAGGCCGCCCTTCTTCGACTCGCCGAAGTAGTCGGAGTTCAGGATGCGGGTCACGCCGTGCTCGAGATCGACGGCGATCACGCGGTCGTCCGGATAGCCGGGCGCGTCGAGGTTCGGGGTGTAGATCACGTGCACCTCGGGCTCCCCGCCCGCCCCGTCGCGATCGTCGCGCGGGAAGTAGAGCTTCTGCTGCATCCCGGCGATGTTCGCGTTCGCCTGCTCGATCGTGAGGCGCGCCCGCGTCCGGAAGGTCGGATCGTTGCCGATGAAGCCGTCGATCACGATGACGTCCTTGTCGCGGAGGTAGTCGTCCTGGAGCCGGGCGATCTCCTCGAACGCCTCACGGGTCATCGTCTTTCCGCTCGACCGTTCCGCGACCACGTAGGTGCTGCCGGAGCTCCGCGACGTGACCCGGGTCTGGACGTTCACGTTGCCGAACTCTGTGACCAGGCACTGCGGCATCGCCTCGGTGAAGCTGCGGAGCTCGTCCGCGGACGGGTTGTCGTGGACCGTGCGTGCCTCGACCTTCAACCGTGCGCTCCTTCGTCAGGAAGCTCGCGAGCTTAGGCACGCCCGGAGCGGCCCTATCCTACCCAAGGCGAGGCGCCCGACCGCCGGAGCGACGGCCGGCGTCGCCGGCGCCGCAGCACGAGCAGAAGAACGGGCCGAGGAAACGGGGAAGGTCCCCATGGAACTGTCCGAAGACGAGCTGATCAAGGCCGTGGCGCGCCTGCTCTCCGGGAGCGAGCCGGGCGTCGTGGTTGGGGTGGGCGACGACGCCGCGGTCGTCGAACCCGGCGCCGGCCAGCTCGTGCTCACGACGGACCTCCTGGCCGAGGGCGTGCACTTCGAGCGCGGATCGATCTCGGCGCGGGACCTCGGCGCCAAGGCGATCACCG
>DATEQE010000078.1:0-4316 GCA_035272825.1 Actinomycetota bacterium | reverse complement strand
TGGTACAGGGAGGGCCGGGTCCCGCTGCACACGCTCCGCGCGAAGATCGACTTCGGGACGGCCGAGGGCAAGACCACCTTCGGGCAGATCGGCGTGAAGGTCTGGGGCTATCACGGCGACGAGATCCCGCAGGCCGAGCAGGAGACCGAGCGGCTCCGCGCTCGCGCGCTCGCGCAGGTCTCTAGCGGCGGCGCCTCGACCGGCGCGCTCATCACCGACGAGCGAGAGGCCGCCGAGGTCGCCGAGGTCGAGCCCGCCGTGCCCGAGACGCCGGCCGAGGCCGAGGCGGAGGCGCCGTCCGGCGACTCGTCGGCGCCCGAAGCCGCGGCGAGCACGAACGCCGTCGCCGACGAAGAGCCGGCGGAGCCTGCCGCCGCGGCCGCACCCGACGCGGAGGAGCAGGCCTGATGCTCGCCCCGAAGAAGGTCAAGCACCGCAAGGTGCATCGAGGCCGTCGGCGCGGTCGCGCCAAGGGCGGGACCGAGGTGCATTTCGGCGACTTCGGCCTGGTCGCGCTCGAGGCCGCGTGGATCACGAACCGCCAGATCGAGGCGGCCCGCGTCGCGATCACCCGTCACATCCGCCGCGGCGGCAAGGTGTGGATCAACATCTTCCCCGACAAGCCCGTGACGAAGAAGCCGGCGGAGACCCGGATGGGCTCGGGCAAGGGCAACCCGGAGGGCTGGGTCGCCGTCGTCAAGCCTGGGCGCGTGATGTTCGAGTTGTCCGGGGTCACCGAGACGCTCGCGCGCGAGGCGATGTCCCGGGCCGCGCACAAGCTGCCGATCAAGAGCAAGTTCATCACGCGCGCAGGCATCGGGGGGATGGAGTGATGGCGACCATCCAGGAGCTCCGAGACCTCGGCGACGAGGAGCTGTTCGAGCGGCTCGAGTCCGACAAGGAGGAGCTGTTCAACCTGCGGTTCCAGCTCGCGACGGGGCAGCTCGACAACCCGATGCGGATCAAGGACGTCCGGCACGAGATCGCGCGGATCCTCACGATCGTGAGCGAACGCGCATCCGAGCTGCAGAACGAGGCCCCGGGAGCCGAGGCGGAGGCATCATGAGCGAACGACCCGAAGAGACCGTGACGGACGCGACCACGCCCGACGCCACGTCCGGCGAGGCCGTCGTCTCGGCGACCCCGGCGCGGACGACACCGGAGGGCTCGACGGGGGACCGGACCCGGCGCAAGGTCCGGGTGGGCGTCGTCGTGTCCGACAAGATGGACAAGACCGTGCTCGTCCGGATCGACCGGCGCGTGCGACACCCGCTGTACAAGAAGACCGTCGCGCGCTCGAACAAGCTCGCCGCGCACGACGAGACCAACGACGCGCACGTCGGCGACACTGTTCGGCTGATGGAGACGCGACGGACCTCCAAGAGCAAGCGCTGGCGGGTGGTCGAGATCGTGGAGAGGGCCAAGTAAGTGATCCAGCAGGAATCTCGTTGCAAGGTGGCGGACAACACCGGGGCCAAGGAGGTCCTCGTGATCCGCGTGCTCGGCGGGAGCGGCCGCCGGTACGCGCACGTGGGCGACGTGGTCGTCGGCTCGGTCAAGGACGCCCTGCCGGGCGGCGGGGTCAAGAAGGGCGAAGTCGTCAAGGCCGTCGTCGTTCGGACCGCCAAGGAGCGACGCCGCCCGGACGGCTCGTATATCCGGTTCGACGACAACGCGGTAGTGATCCTGACGGCCGACTCGAAGAACCCTCGCGGCACGCGCATCTTCGGACCCGTCGCGCGCGAGCTCCGCGAACGTCGCTTCATGAAGATCATCTCGCTCGCCCCGGAGGTGTTGTGACATGCCAGGCGTGAACATCCACAAGGACGACACCGTGAAGGTCATGACCGGCAAGAGCGCCGGCCACACCGGTCGCGTGATCCGCGTGCTTCCTCGCGACGGGCGCGTGATGGTCGAGGGTGCGGCGATGGCCAAGAAGCACCAGCGCACCTCGGGCAAGCGTTCGGCGAGCGGTTCCCAACTCCAGCAGGGCGGGATCATCGACACCGAGCTGTACATCGACATCTCGAACGTGATGCTGGTCTGCAACTCCTGCGGCCGGCCGACCCGGGTTGGCTTCCGCATCGAGGGCGACGGCTCGAAATTCCGCGTATGCCGCAAGTGCGGGGCCGACCAATGACCGATCGGCCGACGCCCCGCCTGAAGGAGCGCTTCAACGAGCAGATCCGGACCCGGCTGCAGCAGGAGCTGGGCTTCGCCAACCCGAACCAGGTGCCGCGCCTGGAGAAGGTCGTGCTGAACATGGGGGTCGGTGACGCCCTGAAGGATGGCCGTATGCTGGAGGCCGCGGTCGACGACCTCACGATCATCACCGGCCAGAAGCCGGTGATCACCAAGGCTCGGAAGTCCATCGCCGGGTTCAAGCTGCGTGAGGGCAGTCCGATCGGCGCCAAGGTCACCCTGCGGGGCGACCGGATGTGGGAGTTCATCGATCGGCTCGTCTCGATCGCGATCCCCAGGATCCGGGACTTCCGAGGGCTGAACCCGAACGCGTTCGACGGGCACGGCGACTACACGCTCGGGCTGACCGAGCAGCTGATCTTCCCGGAGATCGACTACGACAAGGTCCTGAAGATCCGGGGGATGGACATCACGGTCGTGACGACCGCGAGGAACGACGACGAAGGCAGGGCGCTGCTCGTGGCGCTCGGGTTCCCCTTCGAGGGGATCCCGATGGCGGCGGCGTCGATCTGAGCCGGGAGGCGCAGATCGCGGAGCATCGGGTCGATCTGAGCCGGCAGGCGCAGATCGCGGAGCATCGGGTAGGAGAACGGACATGGCGAAGAAGGCGTTGAGGAACAAGCAGGAGGCGCAGGCCAAGTTCAAGGTGCGCGAGTACACGCGCTGCCGGCGCTGCGGCCGCGCCCGAGCCGTCTACCGGCGGTTCCTGCTCTGCCGCATCTGCTTCCGCGAGCTCGCGCACGCGGGCGAGCTGCCGGGGGTGACGAAGGCCTCATGGTGAAGCTGGCGACCAACGTCAACGACCCGGTCGGCGACATGCTGACGAGGGTCCGCAACGCCAACCTCGCGTACAAGGACGACCTCGTGGTCCCGACGTCGAAGATGAACGAGGCGCTCCTGCAGATCCTGACCACCGAGGGCTACGTGAGCGATTTCGCCGAGGAGGGCGAGGGGATCGAGCGCGTGTATCGCGTGACGCTGAAGTACGACGCCAAGCGCAAGCGAACGATCAGCGGGATCAAGCGCGTGAGCAAGCCCGGCCGTCGCGTCTACGCGGGGCGGGCCGAGCTGCCTCGGGTCCTGGGCGGGCTCGGGATCGCGATCATCTCGACCTCGCGGGGCGTGATGACGGACCGCGACGCGTCCCGCAAGGGGATCGGCGGCGAGGTCCTGGCGTTCGTCTGGTGACCGGAGAGCAGAGGCCATGAGTCGGATCGGTAGACAGCCCATCGAGATCCCGAGCGGCGTCGACGTCACCGTCGGCGAGGACGCCGTCGTGGTCGTCAAGGGCCCTCGCGGCCAGCTGACGCAGCGGGTGCACCCCGAGATGCGCCTCGTCCGCGAGGAAGGGGTCCTGCGGGTCGAGCGCCCGACCGACGAGGGCTTCCATCGCAGCCTCCACGGGCTCACCCGCTCGCTGATCGCGAACATGGTGGAGGGCGTCACCAAGGGCTACGAGAAGCGGCTCGCGATCGTCGGGGTCGGCTACCGCGCGGCGATGAAGGGCAAGGAGCTCGAGGTCCAGGTAGGGTTCTCGCACCCGGTCACGGTGCCCGCGATCGAGGGGATCGAGTTCGAGACCCCCACGCCGACCCAGATCGTGGTGCGGGGCAACGACAAGCAGCTCGTGGGCGAGGTCGCTGCCAACATCCGGAAGATCCGCAAGCCCGAGCCCTACAAGGGCAAGGGGATCCGCTACGAGAACGAGTACGTCCGCAAGAAGGCCGGCAAGGCCGCGAAGGGTGCGACCGCCTGATGGATGCCAAGACCAGACGCCGAGCCCGGGTCCGCCGCCACGTTCGCGTGCGCAGGAAGATCTCGGGGACTGCGGTGCGGCCGCGCCTGGCCGTGTACCGCTCGAACCGGCACATCTACGCCCAGCTCGTGGACGACGATGCGGCGCGTACGCTGATCGCCGCCTCCGATCGCGACGTGCGGGTGGGCGGGGCTGGAAAGGCGAAGGCCGTCGGGGAGGGCAAGACGGCGCCGGCCAAGGCCGTGGGCGAGCTGCTGGCCGAGCGCGCGAAGGCGGCCGGGATCGAGCGGGTCGTGTTCGACGGTGGCGGCAGACTGTTCCACGGGCGCGTGGCTGCGCTCGCCGAGGGTGCGAGGGA
>DATEQE010000077.1:0-5369 GCA_035272825.1 Actinomycetota bacterium | reverse complement strand
GGCGTCGGAACGCGGAGGCCAGGAACACCATGCCTCGGCGGGAGCTCATGACCTCCTCGCCGATCTCCCGATCGATCAGGTAGCAGATCACGTCCTCGTGGGCACGGACCGTGACCAGCGGGCTCGCCCCGGTCAGCAGCGAGACGAAGCCGAAGACCTCGCCCTCCCCTTGGATGTCGACGATCTCGCCCTCCTCGAGGACCGCGACGGCGCCCCGCCGCACGACGTACAGAAACCGGGCCGGTTCGCCTGACTCCTGCAGGACCACCGTGCCTCCGGGGAAGAACTCGATGTGCGTGTGGCGCACGACGTCGGCGAGGCGCTCGTCGTCGAGGTCGTCGAACGGCGGATACATTCGCAGGAACGACGGTAGGTCCATCGGACCGAGTATCGCACCGGCCCCCACGCCGGTCGCGTTCGGTTTCCCGTGGGCGGGACGTGTGTATATCCTCCGCGGACGGTCCACCCAGCGATCCACCTTAAGTGACGATGGAGGCTGCCGGTGAAGAGCGGACTCGAGATCGCGCAGGAAGCGGAGCTCCGGCCCATCACGGAGATCGCCTCGTCGGCCGGGATCCCCGACGACGTCCTCGAACCCTTCGGCCGGTACCGCGCGAAGGTCGAGCTGTCGATCCTCGACCGGCTGGCCGACCGTCCAGACGGCAAGCTGATCATCACGACGGCTATCACGCCGACGAAGGCCGGCGAGGGCAAGACCACGACGTCGATCTCACTGACCCAGGGCCTCGGGAAGATCGGCAAGGACGTCCTGCTCTGCCTGCGCGAACCCTCGATGGGACCGGTGTTCGGCATCAAGGGTGGCGGCACCGGCGGCGGCTACGCGCAGGTCGTCCCGATGGAGGACATCAACCTCCACTTCAACGGCGACTTCCACGCCGTGACGGCCGCCCACAACCTGCTGGCGTCCGCGCTCGACGCCTCGCTCTACTTCGGCAACCCGCTCGGGATCGACGCCTCAAGCATCACCTGGCCGCGGACCCTCGACGTCAACGCGCGCGAGCTGCGGTACACGGTGATCGGGCTCGGGGGGAAGATGCACGGCGTCCCGCGCGAGAACGGGTTCGTGATCACCGCCGCGTCCGAGGTGATGGCGGTGCTGGCGCTCGCCTCCGACCTCGCCGACCTCCGCGCACGCCTGGGGCGGATCGTCGTTGCATCGACCGTGGACGGCGAGCCGGTCACCGCGGAGCAGCTGCAGGTCGCGGGGGCGATGACCGTGATCATGAAGGACGCCCTGAAGCCCAACCTCGTGCAGACGCTCGAGGGGCAGCCCGTGCTGATCCACTCGGGACCGTTCGGGAACGTCGCCCACGCGAACAACTCGATCATCGAGGACCGCGTGGCGCTCAAGCTCGCCGACTACGTCGTCACCGAGGCCGGGTTCGCGAGCGACCTCGGCTTCCAGAAGTTCTGCGACATCGTGTGCCGCTTCGGGGGGTTCGCGCCCTCGGCCGGCGTGCTCGTGACGACCGTGCGGGCCACCAAGTCGCACGGCGGCGTGCCGTTCGATCAGCTCGGGACCGAGGACCTCGAGGCCGTCAAACGCGGCGTCGAGAACCTCGGCCAGCACATCGCGATCGTGCGCGAGTACGGTCTGCCGTGCGTCGTCTCGATCAACAACTTCCCGAGCGACACCGAGGCCGAGGTCGAGCTGATGCGCGAGCTCGCGCTCGGCGCCGGCGCGGAGACCGTCGTGGTGAACCGCGGGTTCGCCCAGGGAGGGGCCGGCGCGGTCGAGCTCGCGGAGGCCGTGGTCGCGGCGTGCGAGAAGCCGAACGCTTTCCATCAGCTGACGCCCGACGGCACGCCGATCAAGGAGCAGATCGAAGCTATCGCGACCCGCGTGTACGGGGCCGACGGGATCGAGTACCAGGCCCAGGCCGAGAAGGACCTCGCGCGGATGGATCAGCTCGGGTTCGGCACGATGCCGGTGTGCATGGCGAAGACCCACCTGTCGCTCACGCACGACCCGACGCTGCTGAACCGCCCCCGTGAGTGGCGGCTCCCGGTCCGCGGCGTTGTGCCGAGCGCCGGGGCCGGGTTCGTCGTCGCGCTCTGCGGGGACATGCAGCGGATGCCCGGGCTCGGCAGGACGCCCGCCTACATGAAGGTGGACATCGACGAGCACGGACGGACGATCGGGCTGTTCTGAGCCCGGTGCGGGTCAGTCGATGAGGGCGATCGCCTCGACCTCGACGAGCTGACCGCGGTAGCCGAGGGTCGGGACGCCGACCAGCGTGCTCGGCGCGCGACCGATCTCGGAGCTGCGGACCACGTGCCAGACGGCGGATTGGGCCTCGTAGCTCGCGCCCGCGACGTACACGGTGGTCTTGGCGACGTCCTGGGGCTGGGCGCCGCCGGTCTCGAGTGCCGCGAGGAGGTTTTCGATCACCTTCTCGGCCTGCGCGACGGGATCGTCCCCGCCCACCAGGTCGCCCCGAGCGTCGAGCGGCACCGCCCCGGCCGTGAAGACGACGGTCCCGCCGCGGCCCACCGCGACGTGCGAGTAGCCCGGCGGAGGGGCGAGGGTGTCGACGTTGCGGAGGTCGACCGCCATCTCAGCCCGCCAGCTGGGTCGGACCCTCGACCAGGATCCACTCGGCGCGGGTGACGGCCTCGTTGCGGTCGAAGTCGAAGACCCCGCTCCACGGGACCCCTTCCCAGGTCGAACCGCACTCGGGACAGACCCACAGGGACATCGTCTTGTGCTCGGCTTCGCGCGGCGGTGCGCAGGTGTGCAGCGGCATCGGGTCCTCCTTTCGGGTCGAATCACACGCTTGTGATTCCACGGCAGTCTACACCCCCTCCCCGGCTCCCTATCGAAACCCGAACTCCACGGGCTCCCACCCGGACCCGGCGCGTGGCACCACCCGTCCGAGCGGTCCCCCGCCGGCGCATCGTTCGACGTGAGCACCACGGTGACCCTCGAGCGTCCCCCTGAGCGGGTGGCCCCACCGAACGCGTCCGCGGCTTCGCCGCCATCTTCGTGGCCGGCCGGATCGCGGGGATCGTCGTCGGAGGGCTCGGCAGCCGCATCGTGTTGCGGATCCCCGCGATCACGGCCGCGGACGAAGCCCGCGGGCTCACCACCGATGCGGGTCGGACGAGGCGCACGGTGGCGCGCTCAGCTGGTGGCCGTGGGCACGTTCGTCACGATGGCCCTGACGGCGCTGGGCCTCTACGGGATCGTCGCGCGTGCCACCGGATGGGAGCCGATCGCGATGGAGGTGCTGTTCGGGTGCGCCGCCGGACTGCTGCTCCTGGATCCGCGACGAACGCGACGGATCACGAGGCCGACGCTGCGGGTCGTCGGCGCGATCGCGTTGACGCTCCTGACGATCTCGGGGACCTTCGCGCTCGTCGACGCCGTGACGACGATCGCCTGAACCCTAGGAGCGGGGCCGCTCCTTGTTCGGATCGTAGATCGGCAGGACGTCGATGGTCGCGTCGACCGTTCCATCACCCACGGCGACCTGCACCGTGTTGCCGAGCGTCGACCGGTCTGCCCGGATCACCGCGATCCCGATCTTCCCAAAGCGCGGGCTGTCGGTCGGGCTCGTGAGCACACCGACCTCCTCGCCGTTCAGCGTGACCTCGGCGCCGTACTCGGGCAGCGTCTCGGCCTCGTAGGTGAGCGTGACGAAGCGGTTCGGGGGCGCGGCCGCCACCTCGCGGAGCGCCTCCCTGCCGAGGAACTCGCCCGGCGCGTCGAGGCGCACGAACCGGTCGAGGTTGAAGTCGTAGGGCGTCCGCTGGTGCGCCTCGTAGTCGTAATCGGTGACGATCAGCCCCGCCTCGACCCGAGCGAGCTCGATCGCCTCGGCTCCGAACGGCGTCACGCCGGCCCCGACCACGGCGTTCCAAAGCTCCTCGGCATCCGACGGATCGGTCAGGAACAGCTCGAACCCCAGCTCGCCGCCGTAGCCGGTGCGCGAGAGGTGGACCTCGACCCCGGCCACCTTCACGGGGTCGGGGAGGAACCGGAAATAGCGGAGGGCGCCGACGTCGGCGTCGGTCAGCTTCTGCACCACCTCACGCGAACGCGGTCCGATCACGCCGAGGTGTGGCATCCTCGGCGCGATCCACTCGAACTCGACGTCGAAGTCCGTCAGCGCCTCCCCGAAGTAGGCGTCGTGATCCTTCCCGTTGGTCATGACCCAGCAATGGCCGGCGCCGGTGTTGAACACGGTGCCGTCGTCGACCATGAGCCCATCGGCGTCCAGGAACGCCCCGTACCGAGCCTGGCCGACCTCGAGCCCGAGCGCGTCGTTGCTGAACACCCGTTGGGCGGCCCGGAGCGCGTCCGGCCCTCGGAGGTCCCACTTGTTGAGCGGCGAGACGTCCCACACCGCGACGTCGTCCCGGATGGCGGCGTACTCCTTCCCGAGATCGCCGAATCCCTCGAGCCACAGCCATCCGCCGTCGGCGATGTGCGTGCCGCCCTGAGCCTCGGTCACGTCGTGGAACGCCGTCTTGATGGCGTCGTCGTCGCTCATCGCCTGCCTCCGATCGCCGGGATCATCGCATCCTCCCACGCGTTTGACTGGCCGTTCAAGCTCGCGCCCCGGGTGCGATCCCGACCGCCGGCGGCGAGAGCCTAGAGGCGCGTCAGTCGGAGGAAGCTCCTCGCGGAACCGAACCCCCGTTCCTCGAGCCGGGTGGCCAGCACGAGGAAGAGCTGGGCCGTGACCATCGCGTCGTCGAGCGCCTCGTGGGGGTTCGCCACCGGGACCGCGTACCGCTCGGCGGCCGACGACAGGCTCTGTCGTACGTCCTGGTCCAGGTGCTCGAGCTCGATCGCCATCTGCCGAACGTCGATTGTCCGGCGCACCCACGAGCGGCGCCTTCCGCCGTAGAGTCGGCCGAGGTACCCGATCTCGACGCTCGCGAACCAGGCCAGCAGGAACCGCCCACCCAGCGCGAGTCGGAGCGTCTGCCCGGCCACCGAGAACGGCTGCGCCTTCGCCAGATCCTTGGGCAGGATGCCGTGGATCCTCATCGACTCCGCGCTCGAGGGCACCTCGGGCAGCACCAGCTGGTGCACGGCCTCCCCCACGACGACGCGGCCCTCGCGCACCGGAACGACCCCGAACGACACGACCGCGTCGCGCTCGCGGTCCAGGCCCGTCGTCTCGAAGTCGAGCGAGGCGAACTCGACCTCGCGCCACGGACGCGACCGCATCGACCACGCCGGCCGAGAGGGTGGTCTCAACGACACCTGATCACCTCGACCTCGGTAACGACGCCGTCGATGCGCCGGTCGATCGCACCGCTCGGGACCCGGTCGACGATCTGCAGAGCGAACGCGATCGCGATCGCGGTCACCCCATCGCGCCGCTTCCCCAGGA
>DATEQE010000076.1:0-7480 GCA_035272825.1 Actinomycetota bacterium | reverse complement strand
CTGGGTGCGATGGCTGCACGACGTACCTCGAGCAGTTCCGCATCACGATCCGGCTCACCGGCATGCTGAGCGAGGCGCAGGTCGAACCCGCCACTCGCGAGACCCTCCTCGGCGTGTTCCGCGACTGGCGGGCGTCCGCCTAGCTCGCCGGCCCCGTCTCTCCCTCCGGCCCTTCGAGATCGGCGAGCCGCGTGTCCGCCTGCCGCACGAGGGCGTCGTTCCCGATCTCGGTCGCGGCCTCGCGGGCCCGCACGAGCAGGTCCCGGGCCTGCTGCCGTCGAAGGCCCGCGTTGTCCTCGTGGGCGTACTTCAGCTTCTCGTCCGCCTTGATGATGAGCTCGAAGATCTCCCGTGGCTCCATCGGCGCGCTCCTTCGATCGCTCCTGCTCGGCGCCTCACATCATGTGCATCGGCTTGGCGTCGAGCGCCTCGAGGTACATCCGGATGCCGATCGCGGCCGCGGCGCCCTCGCCGACCGCCGACGCCAACTGCTTGGTCGAGCCCGAACGCACGTCGCCCGCGGCGAACACCCCGGGCATGCTCGTCTGCAGACCCATGTCCGTGACGATCAGGCCTCGGTCGTCCAGGTCCACCGAGCCCTTCACGAACCCCGTGTTCGGGTCGAGCCCGATGAACACGAACGCGCCGGCGGGGTGCAGCTCCTCGGTGTCCCCGGTGTCGCGGTTCTTGAGGGCGACCACGCCCAGCTTGCCGCTGCCGTCGTCCTTCGGCCGGAACTCGACGACCTCGCGGTTGAGCAACACCTCCATCGTGGGCGTCATCATCACCTTGTCCTGAAGCAGCTTGCTGGCGGTCAGCCGGTCGCTCCGCTGCACGATCGTCACCTTGTCGACGAACTGCGTGAGGAACAACCCCTCCTCGAGACCGCTGTTGCCGCCACCGAGGACGACCAGCTGGTTCGCGCCCTTGTAGAACGGGCCGTCGCAGGTCGCGCAGAAGTGGATGCCGGCGCCGATCAGGTCGTCCTCACCCGGCGCTCCGGTCGTCCGGTACGACGAGCCGGTCGCGATGAGCGCCGCGCGTGCGTGGTAATGGTCGCCGGTCGCGATCTCGACGTCGACCTCCTCGCCGTCGCTCGAGATCGAGCGCACCGAGACGGCCTGGAGCATCTCCACGCCGTAGCGCTGCGCCTGCTGCACGATCCGGTCGGCGAGCTCCGCGCCGCCGATGCCCTCGGGGAACCCGGGGTAGTTGTCGAGGCGCTCGGTCACGCCCGCCTGGCCGCCGAGGCCCTTGCTGTCGATCACCAGCGTCTGCAGGTTCTCGCGGGCCGCGTAGATCGAAGTCGTGAGCCCCGCCGGGCCGCCGCCCACGATGATCAGGTCGTACACGTGCATCGTCGCCATGCGCTCGAGGCCGATCTTCTCGGCGAGCTCCTCGTTGGAGGGTTCGGAAAGGTGGGAGCCGTCCGGGAAGATGATCGTCGGGATGATGTTGTTGCCGTCGTTGCGCTCCTGCACCGTTCGGACCCCGTCGGGGTCGACCTCGATGTCGTGCCACTCGAACGAGATCCGTTGGTCGCCGAGGAAGCGCTTGGCCCGTCGGCAGTCCGGGCACCAGCTCGCCCCGTAGACCCTGATGACGTCGTCCATCCCGCTCCCTTTCGGACCAGCCCGACCCGCAGCTGGTGCCGGATCCGGCGGCGAGCGTTACACACCGGGTCCCCGGAGGTCGAGGGCTCGCCCCGAGCGCCGGGGACCGATGGTGGGGCAGACTACGCCCGTGCCGAACGACGTCCTGCTCGCCCCCTCGATCCTCGCGGCCGACTACGCCGTGCTCGCGGAGGAGGTCGAGCGGGTCCGCGTGGAGTCGGACTGGCTCCACGTCGACCTGATGGACGGGCATTTCGTGCCCAACCTGTCGATCGGGCCGCCGGTGGTCGCGTCGATCCGCCGGCATACCGACCTGTTCCTGGACTGCCACCTGATGGTCACCGACCCGGGATTCTGGCTCGAGCGGCTCGCGGAGGCGGGTGCCGATCTCTGCAGCGTGCACGTGGAGCTCGGCGACCCGACGCCGCTCCTGACGAGGATCCGCGAGCTCGAGATGCAGGCGGGGGTCGTGGTCGACGGGCCGACGGCGTTCGAGGCGGTCGAGCCGTACCTGGACGAACGGATCGACCTGCTGCTGGTGATGACGATCACGGCGGGGTTCGGCGGCCAGCCGTTCGTCCCCGAACACCTGTTGAAGGTGGAGCGCGCCGACGAGATCCGGCGATCGAGAGACGTTCCGTTCCGGATCCAGGTCGACGGTGGCATCGAGCCCGAGACCGCGGCGAAGGCCGTCGCGGCCGGGGCCGACGTCCTCGTGGCCGGCAGCGCGATCTTCCACGCACCCGATCCGCGAGCGGCGGCACGGGCGATCCGCGCGGCTGCCGCTCGGTAGCATCCGTTCGTGCGGGCGAGACCGCCCTCGACCCCGCGGCCGGAGAGCGACTACCGTGAGCGCTCCCCCGGCCGCAACGGGTCTCGAAAGGAGACGACGGGATGAACCCGCTGCAGGAACTCTCGGCCGAGGTGACCGAACGCCTGCAGCAGATGGACCGCGACCGGATCGTCGAGCGGATCTGGCGCAAGGACCACACCGTCTGGAAGGACGACCCGACCGAGATCACCAACCGACTCGGCTGGCTCACGGTCTCCGACGTGATGCACGAGCGGATCGGCGAGCTCGAGACCTTCGCGGAGCACGCGGCGGCCGACCGGTTCGAGACCGCGGTCCTGCTCGGGATGGGGGGTTCGAGCCTCGCGCCCGAGGTCTTCGTGCGCACGTTCGGATCCGCGGACGGCGCGCTCGAGCTCATCGTCCTCGACACGACGCACCCGGCCACGATCGGGCGGGTCGCGGACGAGCTCGAGCTCGACCGGACCCTGTTCATCGTGGCGAGCAAGTCCGGCGGCACCACCGAGACGCTCAGCCACTTCGCGTTCTTCTGGGACCGGGCTCCGAACGGAGCCCAGTTCGTCGCGATCACCGACCCGGGGACTCCGCTCGAGAGGCTGGCGCGCGAGCACGGGTTCCGGGCGGTCTTCCTGAACCCCGAGGACATCGGCGGCCGGTACTCGGCCCTGTCCTACTTCGGGCTCGTGCCCGCGGCACTGATCGGCGCGCCGCTCCACGAGGTGCTCGACAGCGCCGAGGAGATGCAGACCTCGTCCGAACGAATGCTCCCCGCGGCCCAGATCCCGGGCGCGAGCCTGGGCGCGATGATGGGCGAGTCGGCCAAGGCCGGGAGGGACAAGCTCACGCTCGCGCTGCCCGGAGAGATCGCGAGCTTCGGCAGCTGGGTGGAGCAGCTGATCGCCGAGTCGACCGGCAAGGAGAACGTCGGCGTCGTGCCGGTGGTCGGCGAACCGCTCGGCCCGCCCGATGCCTACGGGCGGGACCGAGTCTTCGTCGCGATCGGCGAGCACGGAGGGCTCGACGAGCTCGAGCACGCCGGGCACCCGCTCGCTCGGCTGCGGTACGACGGCCGCGAGCAGATCGGCGGCGAGTTCTTCCGGTGGGAGATGGCCACGGCGATCGCCGGCTACGTCCTCGGGATCAACCCATTCGATCAGCCGAACGTGCAGGAGGCCAAGGACGCCACCAAGGGGATCCTCGCCTCGGGCTCGGTCGAGGACCCGGGGTTCGACGACCTCGGCGTGCTGCTCAAACAGGTGAACGAGAGCGACTACGTGGCGATCCTCGCGTACCTGGACCGGACCTCCGAGACCGAGGACGCGATCGAACGCGTTCGTCTCGTGATCCGCGACCGGTACAGGGTGGCGACCACGACCGGGTTCGGCCCCCGGTTCCTGCACTCGACCGGGCAGCTCCACAAGGGCGGCCCGAATAACGGCGTGTTCATCCAGGTGGTGGATCGCGGGCGTTCGGTGGACCTGCCGATCCCGGGCCAGCCCTACACGTTCGGGACCCTGATCGACGCACAGGCGTTGGGCGACCTGCGCTCGCTCCGGGGACGCGGGAGACGCGTCGCCCGCGTCACGCTCGACCAACTGACGGAGGTGGTCTGATGCAGCTCGGGATGGTCGGCCTCGGCCGGATGGGCGCGAACCTCACGCGCCGGCTGATGCGGGGCGGCCACGAGGTGATCGTCTACGACGTGAACGCGGACTCCGTCCGGCAGCTCGAGGGCGAGGGGTCGATCGGCACGGGCTCGCTGGAGGACTTCGTGAACAAGCTCTCGAAGCCTCGCGCGGCGTGGGTGATGGTGCCGGCGGCGTTCGCCGAGCGGACGACCGACGCGCTCGCCGAGCTGATGGAGCCGGGCGACATCGTGATCGACGGAGGAAACTCGTACTACCGGGACGACATCGATCGCGCCGAACGCTACGCCGGGAAGGGCGTGCACTTCGTGGACGTGGGGACGAGCGGCGGCGTGTTCGGCCTCGAGCGCGGGTTCTGCCTGATGATCGGCGGCGAGGACGAGGTGGTACAGCGCCTGGACCCGATCTTCGCGACGATCGCGCCGGGCGTGGACGCGGCCGAACGCACGCCGGGCCGCACCGACGCGAACGCGACCACCGCGGAGGCGGGCTACCTGCACTGCGGCCGGTCGGGGGCCGGCCACTTCGTCAAGATGGTGCACAACGGGATCGAGTACGGCCTCATGGCCGCCTACGCCGAGGGCCTGAACGTGCTCAAGCACGCAAACGCGGGCGCCGGCGAGCGCGAGGCCGACGCCGAGACCACGCCCCTGCGCGACCCGAGGTACTACCGGTACGACCTCGACATCCCCGAGATCGCCGAGGTGTGGCGGCGCGGGAGCGTGATCGCGTCGTGGCTGCTCGACCTGACAGCCGCGGCCACGTTCGAGGACCCGGAGCTGTCGTCGTTCGGCGGACGCGTGTCGGATTCGGGCGAGGGCCGGTGGACGGTGCTTGCCGCGGTGGACGAGGGGGTGCCGGTGCACGTGCTGTCGGCGGCGCTGTTCGACCGGTTCGAGTCACGGGGCGAGGCCGAGTTCGCGAACAAGATCCTGTCGGCGATGCGCAAGCAGTTCGGGGGGCACGCCGAGAAGAAGGCGTAGCTTACGCGCGGGGTGGCGCAGGATCGATGCTCAGGTCTGCGAAGTTCGCCGAGGACTTCCCGAACTCCCACCACCCGCGCACCCACGGCTTCACGAACGCCATGCTCCGTCCGTACACCAGCGGGATCACCGCGATCCGTTCGGCGACCGCCATCCGGTCGGCCTCGTGGAACAGCTCGAGCCGCGCCCGATCGCTCCGCTCCTGGCGCGCCCGCTCGATCAGCTCGTCGAACGGCGCGTGCGAGAAACCGCCCTCGTTGGTCCGGCTGTCCGAGTGGAAGAGCAGCCGCAGGAAGTACTCGGGATCGGCGTACCCCGGCAGCCACCCCGTGACGTAGATGGTCGCCAGCTCGGTGAGCCTCGTCGCGTGCGACGCCTGCTCGATCGTCCACGGCCGGATCTCGCTCTGGATGCCGAGCACGTCGCGCCACATGGACGTCACGGTGTCGAAGAACGGGTGGACCCACGTGACGTACCCGCCGATCTGCAGCCGGACGTCCCCGAGGCCCGACCGCTCCAGGCAGGCTCGCGCCTGATCCGGATCGAACGCCGGCACGATGTCGGGCGTGTGGCCCTGCAGCGCCGGCGGCACGATCCCACCCCGGGCGACCACGAAGTTCTGGGGCACCTCCGCGTCGAGCGCCTCGCGGTCGACAGCGTGCGCGAGCGCCCGCCGGAGGTCGACGTTCGACAGCACCGGGTCCGAGTGATCGAACGCGATGTAGGAGGACCAGGCCGCCGGTCCGGGTGAGGCGGAGGCGGCGACGTCCGGGACCAGGTCGGCCAGCCGGGGCGTGTAGCGGACGGCGACGAGGTCGAGCTCGTCACGCGCGTAGGGCTCGATCGCGTCCGCGACGTCCGAGCGGGTGAACTCGAGCCGCGCGGCGTTGCCCGGGCGCGAGCCTGCGCGATCGTCGCGGCGTTCGAGCACGAGCTCGTCGTCGGTGCGCGCGACGATACGGAAGGCCCCGCTCACGACCTGCGACCCGATCGCGACCCACGCGTCTCCGTCGCGCTCGATGGCGTGACGAGGCTGCGGGCCGCCGTCGGGCCGGTTCATCACGCTCATGAAGTAGGGCGCCGGCGCCACGAGACGGAACTCAACCGTCCGGTCGTCGAGCGCGCGGACGCCGATCGCATCGGCGTCCTCGTTCCGTCGCAGGTAGTAGTCCTGGCCGTTCTCGAGTACGAAGTAGATCGCCACCGACGAGCCGGGCGCGTCGGGGTTCAGCACGCGCTTGATGCCGAATTCGACGTCGTGCGCGGTGAGCGGCTCGCCATCGCTCCACTGCAACCCTTCGCGCAGGTGGAACACGTAGCGCAGGCCGTCATCCGAGATCTCCCAGCGCTCGGCGAGTGAGGGCACGATCGTCCGCTCGGGCCAAGCCTCGACGAGTCGGTCGAACAGCTGCATGCACAGCTGGATGTTCGGCCACGCGATCGCCGAACGCGGGTCGGGATCGTTAGGCAGGAAGCTCGTCGCGACCCGCACGGTCGCGTTCGGGTGCTCGGCGGCGTGCGGCGGCGTCCAGAAGTCGAACGCCCGCTGGTACATCTCGTTCGCCTCCGCGAACCGCAGCGACATATGAAACGCGAGCGCGAGCTTGAACAGGACCAATGCGATGGCGTCCCGCTCGTCGCGTCGGCCGAGGATCGGGAGCAGCTCCCGGTAGTAGTCGATCGCCTCGTCGAGCGCGTACTCCTGGCGGGCCCGGTCCCCGGCACGCAACAGGTAGATGACCGCCCTGTCCTCGTCCTCGGCCGCGAGCCAGTGATGCGCGAGCAGCCCGGCCACCTCGTCCTCGCGCCCCGCGTAGGCCTGCTCGAGCCAGTTCGCCGCCTTGCCGTGCAGCGCCGTCCGCTGGTCGGTCACGAGCGTCCGGTAGGCGGCCTCCTGGATCAGCACGTGCTTGAACCGGAACTCGGGCTCGGGCCAGCGCCGGCTCTCGCGGACCAGGTCGAGGCGCTGGAGCTCCAGCAGTGATCGCCGCACCTCGCCCGCCCCCGAGACCGCCTCGAGCAGTGGCAGACCGAACTGCCTGCCCAGCACCGACGCCGCCATCAGCGCGTCGCGCGCATCGGGCTGCAGCCGGTCGATCCTCGCGAGGATGACCTTCTCGACGGTCGGCGGGACCTCGACCTCGACCGCGTGGTCGAACCGCCAGCCCTCGCCCTTGCGGACGAGCGCCCCGGAGTCCACCAGCGACCGGACGAGCTCCTCGAGGAAGAACGGGTTCCCCTCGGCGGGCTCGAGGATCCGCCGTTCCATCTCATCCGGGAGGGTGTCGCGCCCGACGAGCGCGTGGAGCAGCTCGCGTTCGGCGTCCCCCGACAGCGCCTCGAGTGCGACCTCGCGGGTCCGATGCGGGAGCTCGCGCGCGGCCCTTTCCTTCACGCGCCAGGAAGGGTGGTCACGTTCGGGCCGCG
>DATEQE010000075.1:0-5098 GCA_035272825.1 Actinomycetota bacterium | reverse complement strand
TCGAGGTCAAGGGCAGGGACGCGTACTCGCGGCTGAAGCACGAGTCCGGCGTCCACCGTGTCCAGCGCGTGCCCGTGACGGAGTCCTCCGGGCGCATCCACACCTCGACGGCGACCGTGGCGGTGCTGCCGGCGGCCGAGGACGTCGAGGTCGACATCCGGCCGGATGACCTGAAGATCGACGTGTTCCGTTCGGCCGGCCCCGGGGGCCAGTCGGTGAACACGACCGATTCGGCCGTCCGGATCACGCACAAACCGACCGGGATCGTGGTCGGGAGCCAGGAGGAGCGGTCGCAGCTGCAGAACCGGGAGAAGGCGATGCGGTACCTGCGCGCTCGCCTCCTCCATCGGGCGCAGGAGGAGGCCGCCGCCAAGGAGGCCGCGGCTCGACGCTCGCAGGTCGGGACCGGCGAGCGCGCCGAGAAGATCCGCACGTACAACTTCCCCGAGAACCGCGTGACCGATCACCGCGTCAAGCTGACGGTCCACCGCCTGCCCGACGTGCTGGCGGGGGACCTGGACGCCTTCGTCGACGCGCTCCACGCTGCCGAGCGCGCGGACCAGCTGGCCCGCGGCGACGACGAGGGCGACGTGGAACGGGATCCCTGACCGTGCGTCCCGCCGAGGTCCTGCGGCGCGCGAGCGACTACCTGGATCGGCACGGGGTCGAGAGCCCCGACGCCACGGCCGAGATCCTGCTGATGCACGTGCTCGGCACCGACCGCGCGGGGCTGTACGCCCGTTCGGCGGGGCTCGACACGCGCGAGGCTCGGATGTTCGGCCGCGCGATCTGTCAGCGGTGCGAGGGCACGCCGGTGCAGCACATGACCGGTGACCAACCGTTCCGAGAGATCACGCTCGAGGTCCGGCCAGGCGTGTTCGTCCCCCGGCCCGAGACCGAGCTCCTCGTCGAGCACGCGCTCGCGGAGGTCGGCGACCGCGAGGCCCCAGTGGTCGTCGACGCGGGCACGGGCACCGGCGCGATCGCGCTCGCCGTCAAGGATGAGCGACCCGATGCCACGGTGTTCGCGACGGATGTGTCCGTCGAGGCGGTCGAGCTCGCCCGGGCGAACGCCGCACGGCTGGGGCTCGCCGTGACCGTCCTGGAGGGCGACCTCCTCGAACCTCTGCCCGTCGATCTGCGGGGATGGGTGGACGTCGTCGTGAGCAACCCGCCGTACGTACCGGCGGAGGACCTCGAGGACCTGCCGGCCGAGGTGCGGGCCGATCCCGTCCTCGCGCTGGTCGGGGGGATCGACGTCTACGAGCGGCTGGGCGCGCAGGCCTCCCGATGGTTGCGCGGCAACGGCGTCCTGGCGGTCGAGATCGATGCCAGGCTCGGCGACCCCGTGGTGCGCGCACTCTCGAGCGCGTTCGCGCAGGTCCGTGTCGAGCCCGATCTCACGGGCCGCGACCGGGTGGTCCTCGCCCGAGCGCCGTGACCTCGGCGCTCGACCCCATCGAGGCGGCCGCGCGGGCGGCGCTCGAAGGCTCGCTCATCGTCCTGCCGACGGACACGGTCTACGGCATCGGAGCTCGCCCCGACGATCCCTCGGCCACCGCGCGGCTGTTCGAGGCGAAGGGACGCCCGCGCGAGCTCGAGCTGCCGGTGCTCGTGCCCTCGACGGAGGCCGCCCGGCGGATCGCGACCTTCGACGAGCGCGCCGAGGCGCTCGCCCTCCGGTTCTGGGCCGGCCCGCTCACGATCGTGCTGCCGCGCACCGAGGTCGCTCGGGTGTGGGACCTGGGCGGCGACCCGACCACGATCGGCGTCCGGATGCCGCACGAGCCGCTCGCCCTCGCGGTGCTCGCGCGGACCGGCCCGCTCGCTGTGACGAGCGCGAACCGCAGCGGCGCGCTCACGCCCACGACGTGCGACGAGGTCGAGGCGACGTTCGCCGGTGCCGTCGAGGTCTACCTCTGCGCACCGGAGCGGCTCACGGGCTCGGCCTCGACGGTGGTCGACCTGGCCCACGGAAGGCCGTCCCTCGTACGCGCCGGCGCGGTATCGGAACGAGCCATCGCCGAGGCATTGCGCGATCTCCGACCACCCGGAGGCTCCGAGGGCCCGGTGTAGACTCGCGGCCCCATGACAAGGGTCTTGGTGGTGTGCACGGGCAACGTGTGTCGGTCGCCGATCGCCGAGGGGCTCCTGCGCGCCGCGTTCGCGGAGCGGATGGGGCCCGACGCGCCCGAGGTCGCATCGGCGGGGACGATGGGATGGACCGGCTCGGGCGCGGATCCGAGCTCGATCCTCGCGGCTGCCGAACGCGGGGTCGACATCTCGGGTCATCGCGCGCGCGAGGTCTCCGACGAGGACGTCGCTCGGGCGGACCTGGTCGTCGCGATGGCCCCCGAGCACGCCCGAGCGTTCGCCGGCGAGGCGGACTCGCGCACATTCACGCTCAAGGAGCTCGTCCGGCTCCTCGAGGCCCTGCCCGAGACGGAGGGCGCGTCGCTCGGGCGCCTGTCCGAGCGCATCGCCGAGGCCGACCGGCTCCGTCGGGCAGGCTTCGAGGGCGACCCGCGGGACGAGGGGATCGCGGACCCGCTCGGCATGCCCCTGGACGCGTTCCGGGCCGTCGCCGCCGAGCTCGACGCGTGGTGCTCGCGGCTGGCCGACGGGCTCGTCGGCCGCACGCACGCACGCAGGGCCACCGGATCGACCGGATCCTAGACGTGCGGATCTCGATGGGATGCGACCACGCGGGGTATCCGCTCAAGGAGGCGCTGAAGGCCTACCTGACCGAGCACGGGCACGAGGTGCTCGACGTCGGGACCGACTCGGAGGAGATGGTGGACTACCCGGACTTCTGTGCGGCCGCCACGCGCGCGGTCGTCGACGGGCGCGCCGACCGCGGGATCGTGCTCGGCGGGTCGGGACAGGGGGAGCAGCTCGCCGCCAACAAGGTCAAGGGTGCCCGGGCTGCGCTCTGCAACGACCTGCACCTCGCGGAGCTGTCCCGCCGCCACAACGACGCGAACGTGCTCGCGATGGGAGGCCGCATCGTGGCCGTGCAGCTCGCGCGGGAGATCCTCCAGCTGTGGCTCGATACGCCGTTCGAGGGCGGACGTCACGAGCGACGGCTCCAGCAGGTCGCCGAGATCGAACGAGGAGAGCGCTGAGATGCCGGAACATCGAGAGACCAGCGACGGGTTCGTCGCGGACTGGGATGCGCTGCGCGCGACCGATCCCGAGGTCGCCGACGCGATCTCGGGCGAGCTCCGGCGCGAACGGAGCACGCTGCGGCTGATCGCGTCCGAGAACTACGCCAGCCCCGCCGTGCTCGCCGCGCAGGCGTCGACGATGAACAACAAGTACGCGGAGGGATATCCGGGCCATCGCTACTACGGCGGCTGCCGGTTCGTCGACGTCACGGAGCAGCTGGCGATCGACCGCGCCAAGGAGCTGTTCGGCGCCGACCACGCCAACGTGCAGCCGCACGCCGGCGCGCAGGCCAACATGGCCGTTTTCGGCGCGTTCCTGGAGCCGCGGTCCGAGGACAAGGTGCTCGGGCTGGTGCTCGCGCACGGCGGTCACCTCACGCACGGGTCCCCGGTCAACGTGTCAGGCAAGTGGTTCACCTTCATCGGCTACGAGGTCGACCGCGAGACCGAGCAGCTCGACTACGACCGGATCCGCGAGCTGGCCAGGGAGCATCGACCCAAGGTCGTGCTCGCGGGCTTCACCGCGTACCCCAGGGTTATCGACTGGGTCGCGTTCCGCAGCATCGCGGACGAGGTCGGCGCGATCCTATGGGTCGACGCGTCGCACTTCATCGGGCTGTGTGCCGGTGGTGCGTACCCGAGCCCGGTGCCGTTCGCCGACGTCGTGACCTTCACGACCCACAAGACCCTGCGCGGCCCGCGAGGCGCGATCATCCTGGCCCGCGAGGAGCACGCGAAGGCGATCGACAAGGCGGTCTTCCCGATGATGCAGGGTGGACCGCTCGAACACGTGATCGCCGCCAAGGCCGTGTGCCTGAAGGAGGCGATGGATCCCTCGTTCGCGGCCTACGCCGCGCGCGTGGTTCGAACGTCCCGAGCCCTCGCGCAGGGCCTCGCGGACGAGGGCCTTCGGATCGTCTCGGGTGGGACGGACTCGCACCTGTCGCTGTGCGACCTGCGACCGCTCGGGATCGGCGGGAAGCAGGCCGAGACCGTCTGCGACGAGATCGGGATCGCGATCAACAAGAACGGGATCCCCTTCGATCCGCAGCCGCCGCTGGACCCCTCGGGCATCCGGGTAGGCACCCCGGGGCCGGCCACCCTCGGGATGGACGAGCCCGAGATGAAGGAGGTCTCGAGCATCATCGGCGAGGTGCTCCGTCACCCCGGAGACGATCAGGTCGCGGACGCCAGCCGTGGGCGCGTGGCGGAGCTGGTGGCGCGCTTCCCCGCCTACCCGCGCTGAGGCCTCGGCGGCCACACGGTCGAGGAGCACCCGCCAGGGGGTAGCATCGCCCCACAGCGTGCGTCCGTATCTCCTGGTGTTCGCGGTCAGTGCCGGTGTGACCTTCGCGGTCACGCCCATCGTGCGTCGGCTGGCGTTGCGGTTCGGTTGGATCGACCACCCCTCCGACCGCAAGGTCCACCCGAAGCCGACACCCACCGCGGGAGGGCTCGCGATGTACCTGGGCGTCGCGGCCGGGCTCCTGGCGGCGCGCGTGATCCCGTTCCTGTCCGGCCTGCACCAGACGTCCTCCGAGCTCGACGCGGCGTTCGTGGCCGCGACCGTGGTCGTCGTGCTCGGGATGGTGGATGACACGCGCGGCGTCTCCGCGATCGGGAAGCTCGCGGGCCAGGTGCTCGCCGCCGGGATCGTCGTGCTCCTCGGCGTCCAGCTCCTCTACTTCTACTTCCCGGGTCAGGGCGTGATCTCGCTCTCGCCGGACCTCGCCGTCCCGCTTACCGTGCTGTGGATCGTGGCGCTCATGAACGCCGTCAACCTCGTCGACGGGCTCGACGGCCTCGCGGCCGGCATGGTCGCGATCGCGGCGATCGCGTTCTTCGCGTACTTCCGAACCCCGGACGGCGGCGACCAGGCCAGCGTCGCCGCGCTCATGTCGACGATCGTTGCGGGGGTGGCCCTCGGCTTC
>DATEQE010000074.1:0-2366 GCA_035272825.1 Actinomycetota bacterium | reverse complement strand
CACGCTAGGCCTCCTCGTCCAGCGTGGCGCCGTCCAGGCCGAACCGCTGGTGCACCGCCCGGACCGCGCGGTCGCCGTCCTCGGCCCGGATCACGCAGGAGATCCGGATCGACGAGGTCGAGATCATGTCGATGTTGATGCCCTCGGCCGCGAGCGCGTCGAACATGTCGGCGGCCACCCCGGGGTTGCTCTTGATCCCGGCGCCGACGAGTGAGAGCTTCGCGATCGCGTCGTCGGTCTCGTAGCGGAGGGCGCCGACGTCGGTCACGATGCCCTCGAGCACCGCGTCGAGGCGGTGCAGATCGGCGCGCGGGATCGTGAAGCTCAGGTCGGTCCGGCCGTCGTGCGAGACATTCTGCACGATCATGTCGACGTGGATGCCCTCGGCGGCCACCGCCTTGAAGATCGCGGCCGCGATGCCGGGCCGGTCGGGGACCTCGTCCAAGGTGACCTTGGCCTCCTCGACGTCCAGGGCGATGCCGCGGATCAGCGCGCTCTCGAGCATCCCGGTGGAACCCTCCTCGCCTTCGTCTTCTTCGACCCAGGTGCCGGGCTGGTCCCCCAGGGCGTTCCGAACGTGGATCCGGACGCCGTGCCGCCGAGCGTACTCCACGCACCGCAGCTGGAGGACCCTCGCCCCGGCTGCGGCGAGCTCGAGCATCTCCTCGTAGGAGATGCGGTCGATCCTTCGGGCCTCGGGGTGGGTCCGAGGGTCGGCGGTGAAGACGCCGTCGACGTCGGTGTAGATCTCGCACACGTCGGCGCCGAGCGCGGCCGCCATCGCGACGGCGGTCGTGTCCGAGCCCCCGCGTCCGAGGGTCGTGATGTCGTACTCGGTCGACAGCCCCTGGAACCCGGCCAGGATCACGACGTTGCCGGCGTCGAGGGACTCCTTGATCCGGGTCGGGCGGATCTCGACGATCCGAGCCTTGCCGTGCTGCGTGTCGGTGATGATCCCGGCCTGCGAGCCGGTGTACGAGGCGGCCCGGCAGCCGCGGGCGTTGACGGCGATCGCGAGGAGGGACATCGCGATGCGTTCGCCGGCCGTGAGGAGCATGTCGAGCTCGCGCGGCTCGGGGACGGGGGTGATATCCGAGGCCCTGTCGAGGAGGTCGTCCGTGGTCTCGCCCATGGCCGAGACGACGACGACGACGTCCTGGCCCTGCTCGCGCGCGCGGACGATCCTGTCCGCAACACCCCGGATGCGATCGGTGTCGCCGACCGAGGTCCCGCCGTATTTCTGCACGACGATGGGCATGCGAGGAGGGTAGCAGCGGGGGTCCGAGGGATCGGCGAGAAGCGGTTTCGTCGAGCCGAGGCCCGGGAAAGGGTGTCCCATGGCCTACGTCATCGCCGAACCGTGCATCGACATCAAGGACAAGGCGTGCGTCGACGAGTGCCCGGTCGACTGCATCTACGAGGGCCCTCGGATGCTCTACATCCAGCCGGATGAGTGCGTGGATTGCGACGCCTGCGTGCCGGTCTGCCCCGTGACCGCGATCTTCTCGGACGAGGAGCTCCCCGGTGAGTGGAAGCAGTTCGCGGCCGTCAACGCCGAATGGTTCTCGGACGCCGTGACGGGGCTGGACTCACCCGGCGGGGCGGCCCAGGTGGGTCCGCAGGACAAGGACCACCCGGTCGTCGCCGAGTGGCCGGCCGTCGCCTGACCCAGCGGGCGACCGTCCGTCAAGTTGCATCGGATGCGAGGCCGACCTGGGGCTCGGTCTCGCCCGATACCGAAATCGATATCGGCGGCGACACGAGGTGCGCGGCCGCCGGCGCGGTGCGTGGCGCGAACGCTTCTAGCCGACCACCGTCCGCTGCAGGAAGTCGAGCTGCAGACGCAGGATGTTCTCGGTCACCGCCGTCGAGCGCGTGAGGTGCGTGGCGTTGGGGATCAGCACCAGCTCGTGCCACTTGCCTGCCTCGAACAGCGCCGCCGAGAGCTGCAGCGTGTTCGCGACGAACACATTGTCGTCGGCAAGGCCGTGGATCAGCAGCATCGGCCGGGTCAGTGAAGCCGCGTCGAACAGCGGCGAGCTCCGCCGGTAGGCCTCTGGCTCCTCCTGGGGCAGGCCCATGAACCGCTCCGTATAGAAGGTGTCGTACAGGTGCTGGTCGGTCACGGGGGCGCCGACCACGCCCGCGCGGAACACGTCCGGCCGGCGGAGCAATGCCATCGACGCCAGCTCCCCGCCGAACGACCATCCACGGATCCCGACGCGTTGCAGGTCGAGAAAGTCGAACCGCTCGGCCGCCGCGTGCAGCGCGTCCACCTGGTCCTCGAGGGTCACCGTGAAGTCCCGGTAGACCTCCCGATCCCACGCCGGCCCGCGACCGTTCACGCCGCGCCCGTCGACCACCAG
>DATEQE010000073.1:0-4793 GCA_035272825.1 Actinomycetota bacterium | reverse complement strand
CGCGTGGGGGATCCCGCGGGGCGGCACCGGCGCGATCTCGGAGTCGATCGCGTCCGCGGCGCGAGCGGCGGGCGTCGAGATCCGCACCGAGGCGCCGGCGGCGCGGATCGATGTTCGGAACGGCCGCGCCACGGGCGTCGTCCTCGAGTCGGGCGAGGAGATCTCCGCCGGCACCGTGCTCTCGAGCGTGGACTCGCACGTCACGTTCCTCCGCCTGGTCGAACCCTCGAACCTCGAGCCGTCGTTCCTGGAGGAGGTCAGGCGGTACAAGTTCCGCGGCTCGAGCGGGAAGGTGAACCTCGCGCTCGACGCCCTGCCCGAGCTCGCGTGCCGGCCGGGGAAAGGGGAGTGGCTCCGCGGTGCGATCAGCTTCTCGCCCGGTGTGGACTACATGGAGCGCGCGTACGACGACGCGAAGTACGGGAGGTTCTCGACCCGCCCATATATCGACTGCATCATCCCCACGCTCGTCGATTCCTCGATGGCGCCGCCCGGCAAGCACGTGATGTCGTGCTTCGTGCAATACGCGCCGTACCACCTCTCGGAGGGCCGCACGTGGGACGACGCCGAGCGCGACGCGTTCGGCGAGACGGTGATCTCGACGCTGGAGGAGCGCTTCCCGAGCATCCGCGACCTGATCCTGCATCAGCAGGTGCTCACGCCGCTCGACATCGAGCGGATCACGGGCCTCACCGAGGGCAACATCTTCCAGGGTGAGCTCTCGCTCGAGCAGCTGTTCTTCAACCGGCCGGTCCCCGGGTGGGCCCGCTACCGGACGCCGATCAAGGACCTGTGGATGTGCGGCTCGGCCACGCATCCGGGCGGCGGGATCATGGGCGCGCCGGGGCGGATCGCCGCGCTCGAGCTCCTGGGCGGGCGCTCCGGGGGTTCGGCGGGCAAGGTCGCCTGATGGCCGGGCGGTACGACGCGGTCGTTGTCGGCGCGGGCCACAACGGCCTCACCACCGCCGCCTACCTCACGAAGGCCGGCCGGTCGGTCCTGGTCCTCGAGCGGCGCGAACGCGTCGGCGGCATCCTGGACACGATCGAGCTCGCCCCGGGGGTTCGGGTGCCGGGCATCGTCCACACGGTGGGACGCCTCCGGAGGTCGGTGATCAGCGACCTGGGGCTCGTGCAGCAGGGGCTCGTGACGGTCGAGCCCGAGGTACGGGTGTTCGCGCCCCAGCCGGAAGGACCGCCGCTCACGCTGTGGGCGGACGCCGCGCGCACGGCGTCGGAGCTGCGAGAGCGTTCGAACGCGGACGCAGAGGCCTACCCCGTGTTCGACCAGAAGGTGCGGTCCCTTGCCTCGTTCCTGTCCTACCTGCACGCGATCACGCCGCCGGACGTGAAGGACCCGTCGCTCGCGGATGCGCTGAACGGCGTGAAGCTCGGGAACGCGTTCCGGCGCCTCGGGCGAAAGCCCGGCCGAGAGGCGACACGCGCGCTGCCGATGGCGATCGCGGACTACGTCGCGGAGGCGTTCGAGAGCGACGCGGTCCGCGGGGCGATCGCGTCGCGGGCCGTCCAGTACACCGCGATGGGCCCGTGGTCGGCCGGCACGACGGCCGTGCTGCTGTCGGACTCGGCCGGCAACCAGGGCGGGGCGCCCGGGCAGTCGTCGATGGCACGGGGCGGTCCGGGCGCGCTCGCCGAGGCGCTCGCGAACGCCGCCCGCGGGTTCGGCGCCCAGATCCGCACCTCGTCCGAGGTCGTCGGGGTCTCCGTGGAGCGTCATCGCGCGACCGGCGTGGTCCTCGCGGACGGCTCCGAGATTCGGGCGCGCGCCGTGATCACGGCGATCGATCCGAAGCGGACGCTCACGACGCTCCTGGACCCGGTCGAGATCGGCCCGCACCTGCGCTGGCGGGCGACGAACATCCGGACCCCCGGCTCGGCCTCCAAGGTCGACCTCGCCCTCTCGGGCCTGCCGTCGTTCGACGGTGCCGACCGCGAGCGCCTGGCCGGTCGGATCGTGATCGCGCCCTCGGTCGATCACCTGGAGCGGGCCTTCGACGCCTCGAAGTACGGCGGCATCGGGGACGACCCCTACCTGGAGGCGACGATCCCGACGCTGTCGGACCCGACGCTCGCGCCGGAGGGGACGCACGTGATGAGCGTGGTCGCGCAGTGGACGCCGTTCGAGCTGCGCGAGACCGACTGGGCGGCCGAGCGCGACCGGCTCGGCGACCTCGTCGTCAAGACGCTCGAGCGGTACGCGCCGGGGCTCTCGAACCTGGTGACGGCCCGTCGCGTGACGACCCCGGTCGATCTGGAGCGCGAGTACGGCCTGAGTGGGGGCCACGTCTATCACGGCGAGCCCGGCCTCGATCAGTTCTTCGTCTGGCGGCCACTGCTCGGGCACGCCCGGTACCGGCTCGGTCTCCCCGGTCTGTACCTGTGTGGTTCGGGCGCGCATCCCGGGGGCGGCGTGACCGGCGCCCCGGGAGCGAACGCCGCCCGCGAGATCCTCGGCGACCTGAAGAGGCGTTCCTGAAGGAGCCTCAGTCCGCCCGGAAGATGAACTCCATCGCGTCGCAGACGCGCTCGTAGCCGATCTCGACGTAGATCCGGTTCGACGTCGGGTTCGCGAGGTCCGTGAGCAGGAAGCACGCGCGATGACCCTGCTCGAGTAGCCAGGCGCTCTGGTCGGCCACCAGGGTCGTCGCGTACCCGCGCCCGCGATGCTCGGGCGGTGTGTAGACGGGCCCGATCCGGATCCCGGTCGGCGTGGGGCCGCTGAAACCGGACAACGACACGGGCTCCCCGCCGTCCTCCCACAGCCAGAAGCCTGCGCCCTCCGAACCGAAGCGGCTCTCGATGTTGCGTTCCATCCGCCGAAAGGCCTCGTCGGGATCGGGGAGTGACTCGGTGGCGAACGCTCGGAGCCAGTCGAGGAGGTGCCCCCGATCATTCGGCCCCGCCGGATGCGGTTCGCCCGGCGCCCGTTCGACGTCGCGCACCGCCGTCAGGCCGTACACGCCTTGGGACAGGACTCGTTCGGCGGTCCGGCCGCTCGCACCCGCGAGCCGCTCCGCGGTCGGCTCGACGAACGGCACGTTGCCGACGATGCCGGGGACCTCGGGGTCGTCGGCCAGGATCGCCTCGAGCAGGGGATCGAGCGCCGCCTCCGAGGAGGGATCGGCGAGCAGGAGGTTGAACGGGTCGGTCCGGACTGCGGCCGCCACCGGCCGCTCCCCGTCCCGAACGACCCAGAAGCGCACCACGTCGTAGGCGTCCGGGTGGGCGGTCAGCGTGCCCGCGACCCCGAGCGGGAGCTGGTTGCGGGCCTCGTTGCGTTCGAGCAGCGGCCCGGCCAGACGCAGGAACGCGCCGGCGTCGCCGGGGCGGAGGACCTCCATCGCCCGATGCTAGCGGCAGGTCAGTCGGACCACAGGCCGGCGAGCAGCGCATCGACCCCGCCCGCGCCCGCCACCGCTGTTGGACCGCCCGAGCGTTCGTCGCTCGGATCCGCGTACGTCGTCTCGAGCGAGAACCGGTTCCGGACCTCCTCGGGCAGGAACCTCGTGAGCTGCGCGTACCAGTGCCGGTCCTCGTACCCGCGGTTCGCGCGGTGGTAGCGGAGCGGGAACAGCACGTGGAGCTCGTCGCGCGCCCGGGTGAGGGCCACGTACAGAAGGCGGCGTTCCTCCTCGAGCTGCTCTGCGTCGCCGGTCGACATGTCCGACGGGATCATGCCGTCCGCGGCGTGGATCACGTGCACGACGTCCCACTCGCCGCCCTTGGCCGAGTGGATCGTCGAAAGGATCACGTAGTCCTCATCCCGGTGCGGCGACCCGGCGAGGTCGGAGGTCGAGACCGGAGGGTCGAGCGTGAGGTCGGTCACGAACCGCGCCCGGCTTTCGAACCCGCTTGCGAGCTGCTCGAGTTGCTCGAGGTCGCGCAGGCGGGGCTCGGGCTGGTCGTAGCGCCTGCGGAGCAGGGGCTCGAGGAACCGGCGGACGCGTTCGACCTGTGCCGCCGGCGGCGCGCCGTCGACGGCGAGGTCGCCGAACGCCTCCCGGAGGCCATCGAGCTCCGCGCGCGCGGGCGCCGGCACCGCGATCGCCTGGTCGAGCAAGCGCGTCATCGGGTCGCCCGGCGCGGAGACGCCGATCGCCGCCATCACCCGGCGGGCGCCGGCCGGCCCAACGTGGTCGAGCAGCTGGAGCACCCGGAACCACGACACCTCGTCGCGAGGGTTGTCCGCGATCCGGAGCACCGCGAGGGCGTCCTTCACGTGCGCCGACTCGAGGAACCTGAGCCCGCCGTACTTCACGAACGGGATGTTGCGTCGCGTGAGCTCGACCTCGAGCACGTCGCTGTGGTGGCCGGCGCGGAACAGCACGGCCTGTTCGCGCAGCAGGGTGCCGCGTTCGCGGTGGTCCAGGATCGACCGGCAGACGGCGTCGGCCTGGTCGCGCTCGTCGATGCAGGTGAGCAGCGAGGGGAGGGGGCCACCCGAGCGTTCGGTCCACAGGGTCTTCTCGTGACGCTGCGGGCTGAGCGCGATCACCGCGTTCGTCGCCTCGAGGATCGGGCGCGTCGACCGGTAGTTGCGTTCGAGCTTCACGATCGTCGTCCCGGGGAACCGCGACGGGAACTCGAGGATGTTGGCGACGGTCGCGCTCCGGAACGCGTAGATCGCCTGGGCGTCGTCGCCCACGACCATCAGGCCGTCCCCGTCGGGACGGAGCGAGGCCAGGATGTCGGCCTGGAGCGGGTTCGTGTCCTGGTACTCGTCGACCAGGATGTGGTCGAACAGCTCCGAGATCGCGGGCCCGGCGGCCGGGT
>DATEQE010000072.1:0-3684 GCA_035272825.1 Actinomycetota bacterium | reverse complement strand
GGCCCGCATATTGCAACCGAGGAGACGGGCATCCCCCTGATGGCGGCGATCCCCGAGGCTCGCCGTGCTCTCGAGGACGTCGGCCTCGCCGACGAGATCGACCTCGTCGTGGCCGGCGGCATCCGCAACGGCGCCGACGTCGCCAAGTGCCTCGCGCTCGGCGCGAAGGCGGTCGCGATCGGGACGACGGCGCTGATGGCGCTCAACTGCAACAAGGAGATCCCGGGCGTCACCGACTACGAGGGGACGGTCGGCGTTCCCGCCGGCCAGTGCTACCACTGCCACACCGGGCGGTGCCCCGTCGGCATCACGACGCAGGACCCGGAGCTCCGCAAGCGTCTGGTGGTCGACGAGGCCGCCGAGCGCGTCTACAACCTCCTCACGGCGATGACGATGGAACTGCAGATGCTCGCCCGTGCCTGCGGCAAGACCGACGTCCACTCGCTCGAGCCCGAGGACCTGTGCGCGCTCACGGTCGAGGCGGCGGCGATGGCCAAGGTCCCGCTCGCGGGCACCAACTACATCCCGGGCGTCACCGAGGAGGCCACGCTCGAGGAGCTCAAGACGATGATGCAGAAGTACCTGGCGGACACCGGCCAGTACGCGGGGGCGTGACCGGATGAGCGACCAGCACCTGACGATCAAGGGCAAGCTCGACGCCGAGGAGCTCGCGGGCCACCGATTCCCGTACCAGGAGGACCGCTCGCTCGTCGAGGACATGGACCTGGACGCGCTTACGCCGGGCGAGGACCTCAACTGGCTCGAGGACATCCACCTGCTGGAGGAGGACGGCAAGCCGGCCGTCTTCGACCGCTACTCCAACTCGTTCCTGAAGATCTACTTCGACATCCCGAAAGGGCGTGAGGACGAGATGGCCCGCAAGGTGCTGATGAAGCACCTGACCGACGGCAACTCGTATGGGATCCAGCTGAAGGCGCAGCACGCGAAGTTCCCCCAGCCGAAGCTCGGGCCGTGGGTGGAGGGTTCCGAGATCGTCGGGACCGACTGGAAGCCGCCGACGCTGGAGGGCTGGGAGAAGCCCGCCGGGCACTGAGCGTGCGGGTCCTCGTCCTCCAACACATCGCCTGTGAGCCGCCCGGCGCGTACGAGGACGTCCTGCTCGAACGCGGAGCCCGGCTCACCAGGGTCGAGCTGGACGAGGGCCAGACCCTGCCGACGCTCGACGGGTTCGACGCGGTCGTGGCGATGGGCGGCCCGATGAGCGTGAACGACGAGGCCGAACACCCGTGGTTGGTCGGTGAGAAGCGCCTGATCCGCGAGGCGGCCGGGCGCGGCGTCCCCTTCTGGGGCGCGTGCCTGGGGGTGCAGCTCCTCGCCTCGGCGCTCGGGGCCCGGGTGTACGCCGGGCCGGCGCCGGAGGTCGGCGTGCTGCCGGTCCGGTTGACCGAGCGAGGCCGGGCGGATCCGGTGCTCGGGAGGCTGCCGGCGGAGTTCGGAACCCTGCAGTGGCACGGTGACACGTTCGACCTGCCCAGCGGTGCCGTGCTCCTCGCGAGCTCCGACCCGTACCCGAACCAGGCCTTCCGGTTCGAACGCGCCTACGGGGTGCAGTTCCATCTGGAGGTCTCCGTGTCCATGGCCGAAGCCTGGGCGGAGGTGCCGGCGTACGGTGAGTACCTCGACCGGGTGCTGGGCCCCGGTTCGCTCCCCGGTGTCATCGGGGACGTCGCCGGTCGCCAGACCGAGATGCTCGACCACGCCCGGACGATGTTCGCGGGGTGGCTCGACACGACCGTAGGAGCCCGAGCATGACCCGCAGACCTATCGTCGGGATCTCGGAGGGCTTCGCGGACTACGGCGACTACTACGGGTTCGGGTACGGACGTCCGCTCCTGGCGGCCGGCGCGCTCCCGATGCTGCTGCCGTACTACGAGCGAGCCGAAGATCGGGTCGAGCTGATCGAACGTCTCGACGGGTTGGTGCTCGCGGGCGGCCGGGACGTCGAGGCGTGGAGATACGGCCGCGCGGAGCCGCACCCGAACCACCTTCCCGGCCAGCCGCACCTCGACGACATCGAGCTCGACTACGCACGGCTGGCTGTCGGGGGCGGCGTACCGTTGCTCGCCGTGTGTCGCGGATGCCAGGTGCTGAACGTCGCGCTCGGCGGCACCCTGTACGGTGACCTCGTGGAGTTCCCCGAGGGCGGCGCGGACCACCCCGGCGCGAGATGGGATGAATGGCGTGCGCTGGTGGACGCTACCCTGCGGGGTGAGGAGCGCCCGCCGCACCCCACGCACCCCGTCGAGATCGAACCCGGCTCGATGCTCGCGTCGCATCTCGGCGAACGGTACGTGGTCGATAGCTATCACCATCAGGCGATCGAGAGGCTCGGGGAAGGGCTCGCGGCCGTGGCTCGGGCGCCGCACGGCGTCGTGGAAGCGATCGAGATGCCGCAGGCGCCCGCCTTCGTCCTCGGCGTCCAGTGGGAGCTCCACGAAGAGTGGCAGGACGACGAGCGAACGCTCGGGATCTGGCGGGCGTTCGTCGAGGCAGCGGCCGCGCGCGCCGACGCCCGCGAGGCGGCGACGGTCGGATGAGCTCCTCGATCGAGATCGTCGTCGACGCGGTGGACTCCGACGCGGCGGCCGTCTTCTGGAAGGAGGCGCTCGGCTACGAGCGCGAGTACGAGAGCGGCGCGTACACCGCCCTCGCACCGCCCGAGGGTGACCCGCGGCCGCGCCTGCTGATCCAGCGCGTGGACGTCGTAACGCCCGGCAAGACGGCCGTCCACATGGACATCCGGGTCGAAGACCCAGAGGCCGAGGTCGCGCGGCTCGAGGGTCTCGGCGCCCGCGTCGCTTGGCGCGTCGACGAGACCGACCGCGGCGGCTCGAGGTGGACGACGATGGCCGCGCCCCACGGGACGCTGTTCTGCGTCTGCCCGCTCCGCGAGGAGACGTAGCCCCATGGCGCTGCCCGATAGCGCGAAGGTCGTCGTGATCGGGGCCGGCGTCCATGGCCTCTCGACCTCGTGGCACCTGGCGAGGGAGCTCGAGGCCCGTGGACTCGGATCCGGGGCCGACGTGATCGTCTTGGACAAGACGGGGATCGGCGCCGGCCCCTCGGGGCTCGCATGCGGAGTGATCCGCAACAACTACTTCCAGCCGGCGATGCGCGAGCTCATGGCCCACTCGGTCGAGGTCTGGGAGTCCGACTCCGAGGCCTTCCACTACCACCCGGTCGGGTATCTGCAGATCGCGTCCGAGGTGATGCGCGAGGACGTCGCCACGATCCACCGGCAGCAGGAGGCGATCGGCTACACCTCGGACCTGATCGAGGGCGAGGACGACTGTCGCGTCTACATGGAGTCGATCTTCTCGGACTGGCGGGCCAAGGGCGTCTCGGTCGTGCTGCACGAGAAGAAGGGCGGCTACGCCGAGAACATGCCGTCGATGCTCGGGCTGCGCGCCAAGGGCGAGGCGTTCGGGGTCCCGCTGTTCGCGCCGGTCACGGTGGCCGGGTTCGAACGGGATGGATCGGGCGTGATCACCACGGTCGTGACGGACAAGGGCGACGTCGCCTGCGAGCAGGTCGTGGTGGCCGCCGGACCGTGGGCCCGAGACTTCTGGCACATGCTCGATCTCCCGGGCACGGTGACCGTGATGGGGCGGGACGGGAAGGACTACGAGCGGCCGATGTGTACCTACTGGTGCCTGGTCGAGG
>DATEQE010000071.1:0-4116 GCA_035272825.1 Actinomycetota bacterium | reverse complement strand
GGTCGCCGAGCCCGGCGTGTCGGCGGTCGCGCTCCAACGATCGATCTCCGAGGTACTGCCCAAGGGTGTGGAGGCTGTGACGCAGGCGACCGTGGTGTCCGAGGCACAGGACCAGATCAGCACCGGGCTCGGCTTCCTTCGAACGGCGTTCCTCGTCTTCGCCTTCGTCTCGCTGTTCGTTGGCGCGTTCATCATCTTCAACACGTTCGCCATCATCTTGGCGCAGCGGACGCGCGAGTTGGCGCTGTTCCGAGCGCTCGGCGCCAGCGGCCGGCAGGTGATGACGTCCGTCCTCGTGGAGGCCTTCGTGATCGGCGTGGTGTCCTCTGCCATCGGCGTGCTCGCCGGCATCGGGATCGCCATCCTCCTGAAGGGAGCGCTGAATGCGACGGGGTTCGACATCCCGGCGTCGGGAACGGTGATCCTCGCCAGGACGATCGTTGTTTCGCTCATCGTGGGGACGCTCGTCACGATGATCGCGGCGTTCGTTCCTGCCCGTCGAGCCGCTCGCGTGGCGCCGATCGAGGCCCTGCGTGAGGCACAGGATCGGCCGGGGCGATCGCTCCGGTTCCGGATCGTCGCCGGGCTCGTCGTGCTGGTGCTCGGCGTCGCGCCGCTCCTGTATGGACTGTTCGGCACCCCCTCGAACGGGCTACAACTCGTGGGACTCGGCGTCGCGCTCACGTTCGTCGGGGTCGCGATGCTCACGCCGCTGATCGCTCGGCCGGTCGCGGCTGCGATCGGGCTCCCCGTCCGCCTCACGGGGGTGCCGGGCAAGCTCGGTCGCGAGAACTCGATGCGGAACCCGCGCCGAACGGCGGCCACGGCCTCGGCGCTCATGATCGGCCTCGGGCTGGTGGTGTTCGTCGCCGTGTTCGGCGCCTCCGCCAAGGCGTCCACCACCGCCGTCCTTGAGCGCACCCTCAAGGCCGACTTCATCTTGATCTCACCCACGCTGACCGGCTTCAGCACCTCTGCCGCCGAGGATGCGCGTGCGGTGCCCGGCGTCGACACGGTCTCGCAGGTCCGCCAGGCCGAGGCGAAGATCGAGGGTGGAACCGCCTTCGTGACCGGGCTGGACCCGGGGACGTTCCCGGTCGTCTCGGAGGTCGACGCCGTCCAGGGCAGGGTCGAGGACCTGGCGAACCCGAACTCGATCGCCGTCTTCGACGACACGGCTCGGGAGAACGACTGGACCGTCGGGGACACGATCCCCGTGGAGTTCCCGGCCACTGGCTCGACGAGCCTCCGGGTGGTCGCGATCTACTCGGAGAACGGCCTGATCGGCGACTACGCGATCTCGCTCGACACGTTCGACGTCAACGTGGCCAACGTGCTCGACGTGTTCGTCCTGATCAAGGCCGACGAGGGCTCCGACGTCGCCGCCGTGCAGGCGGATCTCGAGAAGGCTCTCTCCCCGTACCCGAACATCGAGGTGGACGACCAGGCCGGATTCCGTGACAGGTACGCGACGCTGATCAGCCAGGTGCTGAACCTGATATCCGCGCTGCTCCTGTTCGCCGTGATCATCGCGTTGTTCGGCGTGATGAACACCCTGTACCTGTCGATCTACGAGCGGACGCGCGAGCTCGGTCTGCTGCGGGCGGTGGGGCTGACACGCAGGCAGACCCGCTCGATGGTCCGCTGGGAGGCAGTGATCGTCTCGGTGATGGGAGCGTTGTTCGGCGTGGTGATCGGGATCGCGTTCGGCTGGGCGCTGCAGCAGGCGCTCGAGCCCGAGGGGTTCAGCGAGCTCGGCATCCCCGGCGGGCAGCTCGCGGTCTACGTCCTGCTGGCCGCGATCTTGGGCGTGCTCTTCGCGATCTTCCCCGCCCGCCGTGCGGCCAAGCTGAACGTGCTGGAGGCCATCTCGTACGAGTAGCGGGGGTTCGGGGCAGCAGGCCGGGCTCGTGCGACGGATATCATGACCGTCCCATGCCCACGATCGAGCTCGCCGGCGGCACGACCACCGAGCTTCCCGAGGGGGAACCGGTCGGCACCGTCCTGCCGCCCGAGGCGATCGCGGCCCGCGTGGACGGCGAGCTGGTCGACCTCTCGTACGTGCCCACGACCGACGGAAAGGTTGAGCCGGTCCTGCCGAACGACGGCGACGGCCTGCACGTCCTGCGGCATTCGGCGGCGCACGTGTTGGCGCAGGCCGTCTGCGACCTGTGGCCCGGCACCCGTTACGCGATCGGCCCGCCGATCGAGGACGGCTTCTACTACGACCTCGAGCTCCCGGGGCAGGTCTCCGAGAGCGACCTCGCGAAGATCGAGGACCGGATGCGCGAGATCGTCGCGGCCGACCAGCCGTTCGTGCGCGAGGAGTTCTCGCGCGGCGAGGCCCTCGAGCGCTTCGCCGACCAGCCGTACAAGCGCGAGATCATCGAGTCGCTCGAGGAAGGCGAGGTCCCGGCGGGCGATAGGGTCACCGTCTACCGCAACGACGGCTGGTCGGACCTGTGCCTGGGTCCGCACGTCCCGTCGAGCGGGCGGCTGTCCGCGTTCAAGCTCATGAAGGTCGCCGGGGCGTACTGGCGCGGCGATGAAAGTCGGCCGATGCTCACGCGGATCTACGGGACCGCGTGGCCGAGCCAGGAGGAGCTCGACGATTACCTGCATCGGCTCGAGGAGGCCGAGAAGCGCGACCACCGCCGCCTGGGGCGCGAGCTCGACCTGTTCTCCTTTCCCGAGGAGCTCGGCCCGGGCCTCGCCGTCTGGCATCCGAAGGGCGGGATCTTCCGCAAGCAGCTCGAGGACTACGTACGCGACCTGCACCTCGAGCGCGGCTACGACCCCGTGGTCACGCCGAACCTCGCGCGCCGAGAGCTATGGGACACCTCGGGTCACACGGAGAAGTACGCCGACCTGATGTACCCGGAGATGCGGCACGACGGCGATCCCGCCTACTTCGTCAAGCCGATGAACTGCCCCCTCCACGTGCTCGTGTACAAGTCGCAGATCCGGTCATACCGCGAGCTGCCGATCCGGCTGTCCGAGCTCGGGGGTGTCTACCGGTACGAGCGGCTCGGCGTCGTGCACGGGCTCCTGCGGGCGCGCGGGTTCACCCAGGACGACTCGCACATCATCTGCCGCGAGGATCAGCTGGTTGACGAGATCCTCGGGGTGTTCGAGCTCACGCTCGAGATCCATCGCACCTTCGGGTTCACCGAGCCGGTGGTCATGCTTTCTACGCTGCCGGGCGAGTCGATCGTGACGCCCGAGATGGCGGAGCGCGCGACCGGCGCCCTGCGCGATGCGCTCGAGCGCAGCCGGCTCGAGTTCCAGGTCGCCGAGGGCGAGGGGTCGTTCTATGGGCCCAAGGTGGACTTCCACTTCCGGGACGCGATCGGGCGCCTGTGGCAGCTCACCACGGTGCAGTGCGATTTCGGCCTGCCCGAACGGTTCGAGATGGAGTACGTCGGCGAGGACAACCAGCGGCACCGCCCGGTGATGGTCCATCGCGCGATCCTGGGATCGATCGAGCGCTTCAGTGCCGTGCTGATCGAGCACTACGCCGGCGCGTTCCCCTTGTGGCTCTCGCCCGAGCAGGTGCGCCTGGTCCCGGTCGCCGACCGTCACCTCGACCATGCGCGGGAGCTCGCCTCGCTCCTGCGGGCACTCGGACTGCGTCCCGCCGTGGACGAGAGCGGCGAGACGGTCGGCAAGAAGGTCCGCGCCGCGCAGCTCGCGAAGGCCCCCTACGTGCTCGTGATCGGCGACAAGGAGATCGAGTCGGGCGAGCTCACGGTGCGGGATCGAGGGGGCGTTGAGACCAAGGGCGTGCCGTTCGACGACTTCGCGGCCGCGCTCGTCGACGAGGCGGCCTCCAAGCGCCTGACCCAGTCGCGGTTCGGCGGCTGAGGCGAGGACGCCGGGGGACGGCGTGGACCGGATCTGGTCGCCTTGGCGGATGGCGTACATCCAGGCCGCCAAGGAGCAGGGCGACGACGCCGGCTGCATCTTCTGCGACCTGCCGGCCGAAGGTGACGACGAGCGGACGAAGATCCTGGCCCGCGGCGAGCTGGCGTTCGTGATCTTGAACTCGTTCCCGTACAACCCGGGTCACCTGATGGTCGCCCCGTCCCGGCACGTCGGCGAGTTCGGCGCGCTCGA
>DATEQE010000070.1:0-3394 GCA_035272825.1 Actinomycetota bacterium | reverse complement strand
TGCGCGGCATCTGCCGGTTGCCCATCACGATCGCCGAGGTCATGGCCCCTACCCCCCCGACGGCGAAGATCAGACCGAGGTCCGCAGCCGACCCGTGCATGTCGTTTCGGACGACGAACGGGAGCAGCACCTCCGACGGTCCCCAGAAGGTCAGGTAGCCGATCGTCGCCGCGAGGAACGTCCCCCACAGCCATACCTGCGAGCGGACGAACGCGAACCCCTCGCGGATGTCGCCGATCGCCGATCCGTGCGGCGCGTCGGGTGTCCTTCGGCGGGCACGCATGAGCGCCACGCACGAGATCGAGAAGGCGAACGTGCAGGCGTCCACGACGAACGCGGCCCCGGCGCCACCCGTCGCCACGATCAATCCCCCCAGCGCCGGTCCGAGCATCCGGAGGGCCGCGGGTCGAACGAGCTGGTCGAGCGAGTTCGCCTGGTTCAGTTCGGCATCCGGGACGAGCCCGGGGACGATCGCGTCGAACGCCGGGCCGAAGAACGCCGTCCCGGCGCCGAACAGACCCGAGAGCACGAACATGTGCCAGAGCTCGAGCCGGCCCGAGAGCGCGAGGGCGCCCATCGCACCGACCGCCACCGCGCGCATCAGGTCGGCGGCGATCATCACCTTGCGCCGGTCGAACCGGTCGGAGACGACGCCCCCCGCCAGTAGGAACACGACGTGCGGGACGGTCATCGCGACGCCGATCATGGACAGCGCCCTCGGCGTGTTCGAGAGCTCGTAGGCCTGCCATGCGAGCGCCACGTAGAAGATCCCGTCGCCGAGCAGGGAGGCCGTCATCCCCGTCCAGAGCATCCGGAAGTCGCGATGGCGCAGCGGCGCGAGGATCCGCATCCGCCGATCGATGAACGTGCGACCGTCCCGGTGGTCGCTCATCCGCTCAGCCGGCTTGGTTGGCGGCCCGCAGGGTGGACCGAAGGAGGTCGCGTGCCGCGATCGCCTCGCGGGTGGTGGCGAGCGCAGGCCGCTCGGAGAGCGACTCCTCCAGGTCGTCGAGCGCGACGCGCAGGCAGCCGCGCAGCCGTTCGACGCCGCCGTTCACCGCCTGGTGGACCCCGCGCGAATACTCGAGGAAGGCGCGCGACCGTTCGCCCGCGCAGAGCAAGGCCAGGGCGAGGTCGAACCGGACCGCGATCCAGCGACCGTCACGGCGGAGGGCCTCACGGAGCGTCGCCACCGCGTCTTGGTACCGGCCGAGCCGAAGCTCGCACCATCCGACGAGCTCCCACAGATCTTCCTCCGACTCGTAGCGCTGACGCCCTTCCGCCACGACCTCCTCGCAGAGCCGATCGGCCTCACGTCCGTCGCCCATGCGCCGGAGCACGTTCGATAGCCCCTCCTTCGCCCACATCGCCGAAGGGTCGAGCGTGAGCGCGGCCTCGTAGGCCACCCGCGCCTCGCCGAGGCGCTGGGGACCGAGGTTCTCGAGCGCCCAGCCGCGGGCCGTGAACACGGCTGCGTTGTGCGGCTCGGCCTCGAAGGCGGCCTCCAGCTCCTCGAGCGCGGCCGAGTACTCGCCGGCGTCGGACAGCGCCTCGGCGCGGCCGAGCCCGTGTGCGACGGGCCCCTTGGCCACCGCCTACCCCCTCGCCTCTCGGGCGCGAAGCATCAGACGCCGGTGCTGCTCGTGCTGGAGCTCGAACCGCTCGCTGATCTCGCCGAGCACCTCGCACAGGAGGTCGATCTGGTCGTCCGGGTTCGCCGCGGTGATCTGGATGCGGAACCCCGTCTCGTCCTTCGGGACCAGGGGGTAGGCCGCCATCGTCACGTAGACGCCGCGGTCGAACAGGTAGCGGCCGACGACGTCGATGTCGTCGCGGTGCGCCAAGGGGATCTCGATGAGCGGGAACCCGGACTCGTTGGGCGTATAGATGTCGAGCTCGTGCAGCCGCTCCACGACCTTCCGGGTCTTGCGGTAGATCTCGTAGCGGTACAGGTCGCCCCGGACGTCGTTCACCGCGAGGCCGGCGATCGTCGTCGCGAGCGAGGCGACCGGCGAGGGCCCCGAGTACAGGTACGGTGGGGCCGCGACCTTGAGCACGTCCTTCAGCCGCGACGGCAGCGCGAGGAAGGACAGCAGCGAGCTATACGCCTTGCTGAACCCCGCGACCAGCACGATGTTGTCGTAGGTCTCCCCCTGATGGCGGACGACGCCGTTGCCGCGCAGGCCCCACTCGCAGAGCTCGTCGGGGGAGCGCTCGCCGACCACGCCGAACCCGTGGGCGTCGTCGACGTACAGGAGCGCGTCGTGCTCTCGGGCGATGCGCGCGAACTCCTTGATGTCGGGGGCGTTCCCGGTCATAGAGTTCACCCCGTCGACCGCGATCACGCGGGGGGTCGTCCTCGACGCTTTGACGACCTGCTCGAGGTGCTCAGCGTCGTTGTGGCGGAAGCGCCGGATCGTCGCCCCGTGCCCGCGGGCGACGCTCGCGCCGTCGTAGATTGTCTTGTGCGCCCTGCCGTCGAGAAACATCACGCCGCTGCCGACCAGGACGGGGATCACGGACAAGTGGATGTGGGTGATCGTCGGGAGGAGCAGCGAGTCCTCGGACCCGAGCAGCGCCGTGGTGGTCTCCTCGAGCTGTTCGTACAGGACGGGGCTGCCGAGCAGCCGGGACCAGGACGGGTGGGTCCCCCACGTCGCGAGGTACTCGGGGACCGCGTCGATGACCTCCTGGTCGAGGTCGAGGCCCAGATAGTTGCAGGAGGCGAAGTCCGCGAGCCAATGGTCGCCGATCCGGATCCGGCGTCCCTCCTGCTCGTCGATGACGGCGTCGAGCATCGGGTGGGACGACTTCAGGCGCGCGAGATCCTCCACGGTGGCCATCCACCGCTCGAGCCACCCGTCGCTCTCGCGTCGGAGCGGCTTGTCCGCCAGGGGCCGCGGGACTAGGACGTCGCTTGCCCGTCGCCGGAGAGGGCCGTTTCGGGGACGGCCGACATCGGCCGCGTCGATGTGCTCGGGCGTGGACATTGCCCCGTTGGCATCGACCCTTCCGAAGGGACGCTTGAGGCCGTTTGGGCGAGGGCCGTTCGCCGTGCCGGGTCAGGCCCGGGTGACCGACGGAAGCCGGGCGGGCCTGGCCCGCTCATAGGCATCGATCGCGTCCGCGTTGCGCAGCGTGAGGTCGATGTCGTCGAGACCCTCGAGCAGGCGCCAGCGGGTATACGGGTCGATCTCGAAGGCCTCGTGCACGGCCCGGGCGCTCACGCGCAGGGCCTGCAGGTCGACGGTGATCTCGGTCGTGGGGTCGTCGAGCACCGCGTCCATCAGCGCCCGGACGGACTCCTGCGCGAGCTCGACGGGTAGGACGCCGCTCTTGGAGCAGTTGCTACGGAAGATGTCCGCGAAGGAGGGCGCGATCACAGCTCGGAACC
>DATEQE010000069.1:0-4199 GCA_035272825.1 Actinomycetota bacterium | reverse complement strand
CAGCTCCATCAGGGCTTCCCCCGTGAGCGCGCTCTCAGCGAACACCTCGCGCAGTCGGTCGAGGAGCATCTGCGCCTGGACGCTCGGGCTGCCTCGGAGATCGTCGATCAAGCGCCTGGAGGCGAGGACGTCGACGTACGGGGTGGGGGCGGCCGGCACGACGGTCTCGTCCTGCGCTTCCCCACCGGCCGCGTGATCAGATCCCTCGACGGCGCCGGGACCGATCGAGGAAAGCCTCAGTGAAACGACCTCGGCGTCCGCGAGCACGCGCTCGGCGCCGCCCGCGTCATCGAGCGCGGCGGGTGGTGCGATCAGCACACCGAAGAGCTGCTCGAGCTCGGCGGGGTCGGGGACGTCGACGAGGGTGAGCCGCTCGACCCGGCGTTCGAAGCACACGAGGGCGAGGCGACGCAGGTTGGGGTCGTTCGCGAGCGCATCGCCCGCGAACACGAAATGGTCGCCTCGGATCTCGACGTCCACCGGGCCGCCCGCCAACGCTTCGCGGGCCGCCGTCGCGATCCGTCCCGTGGCTTCCGGGAACCCGTGACTCTCCGGCGCCTCCGGGTACAGACGGTAGGTGGACAGGCCGAACCACAACCGTCGCAGCAGCGCAACGATCGACCGCTCGCGGACGATCCGCTGGGACGTCTCGATGGAGTCGGCGGGAGAGGACCCGGGCTCCCTGATCATCGGATGCTCGCAGCATACGTCCGGAGTGGACAACGCTCTCGGAAGGTCGAGCGAAGACCTACCGGAACAGGCCGAACCGCGGCTCCACCTGATGGGCGATCGCCGCGGCCATCAGCGCGTTCCCGACGAGCCACACGTCGGTGATCGGGCCCACGCCGCCCGGGACCGGCGTGATCGCCTCCGCCCTGGCCGAGACCGACTCGAAGTCCAGGTCCCCCACCATCTTGGTCTTGCCGGTCTCGTCGTCCTTGACCGCGTGGATCCCGACGTCGACCGCCACCACGCCCTCCTTGACCATCGAGCCGTCGACGATCCCGCGGACGCCGGCGGCCACGATCAGGATGTCCGCCTGCCCGGTGTACGCCTCGAGCGGCTTGGTACGGCTGTGGCACGCGATCACGGTCGCGTTGCGCTGGAGCCCGAGCATCTGCGCGGGCTTGCCCACGCTGTTCGAACGCCCGACCACCACCAGCGTCCGGCCCGAGTAGAAGCTCTCGTGCCCGCCGCCGTGCGCGTCGGCGTAGTGGTCGAGAAGGTAGAAGCACGAGGCCGGGGTGGAGGGCAGGAACCGCGGCCGGCCCTGCGCCAGCAGCCCGGCGTTCAGCGGGTGCACCGCCTCGACGTCCTTGCGCGGGTCGACCGCGCTGTTCATCTCGGCCTCGGGGATGTGCGCCGGCAACGGGTGCAGCACGAGGATGCCGGTGATCCGCGGGTCGGCGTTCAGTTTGCCGAGGGTCGCGACCACGTCGGCGAGCTCGATGTCCTCCGTCAGACGCTCGCACACGTACCGGTAGTCCAGGCTCTCGGCCAAGCGCTTCACGTGCTTCTCGTAGGCCTGGGCGTCGAACGACTCGCCGATCAGCACCGTGGCCAGGCCCGGGCGGACCTCTGACAACCGCAGCACCTGGAGCTCGTCGGCGATGCGCTGCCGGAGCTGCTCGGCGATCGCGTTCCCGTCGATCACGACGGCCGTCACGAAGGCTCCTTCCACTCGGGACGCGGGCAATCGTGCCACAGGTGGGCGGCCGCTCGTCTACGTGCGGCCCAGGCGCTTGCGGAACTCCTGCTCGTCGATGATGTCGACGCCGAGCTCCTCGGCCTTCGCGGCCTTGGAGCCGGGGTCGGAACCGACGACCACGAAATCGGTCCTCTTCGAGACGCTCGAGGCGACCCTCGCGCCGGCTGCCTGGGCTCCAGAGGTCGCCTCCTCACGCGTCATGGTCTCGAGTGTGCCGGTGAGCACGATGCTCATGCCGGCCAGCGGCTGTTTGCCCTTGGGCTTGTTCACCTCGTCCTGCATCCGGACGCCGGCGGCGCGGAGCTTCTCGATCAACCCGCGGTTTCCGCGATCCGCGAACCAGGCGTGCACGCTCCGGGCGATCTCGGGCCCGATCTCCTCGACGTCGTCGATGTCCTGCGCCGAGGCCGCCAGCAACGCATCGATCGAGACGAACGCGTTCGCGAGCACCTGCGCGACGTGCGTGCCGACGTGGCGGATGTTGAGCGCGGTGAGCAGCCGCCAGAGCGGCCGGTCCTTCGCGCGCTCGATCGAGGCCAGTAGGTTGGTGATCGACTTGTCGGCGAACCCCTCGAGCTGCGCGAGGTCCTCGGCCGTCAGGGTGAAGATGTCCGCGGGGTCCTTCACGATCCCGCGATCGAGCAGGGCCATCCCCGTCATGTAGCCGAGCCCCTCGATGTCGAGGCCCCCGCGCGAGCCGAACGAGTACAGCCACTCGATGTTGCGGCTGGGGCAGTTGGGGTTCGGGCAGCGGTGATCGGCCTCGCCCGGCGCCCGGACGAGCTCGGACCCGCACGAGGGGCACGTCGTGGGGAACCTCCATCTCCGAGCGCCCTTCTTGCGCTTGGGGAGCACCGGTCCGACGATCTCGGGGATCACGTCGCCCGCGCGACGAACGATGACCATGTCGCCCTCGCGCACGTCCTTGCGCGCCACCTCGTCCTCGTTGTGCAACGTGGCGTACGTGATCGTGACGCCGCCGACGACGACCGGCTCGAGCACCGCGAACGGCGTCACCTTCCCCGTCCGTCCGGTGTGGACGTCGATCTTCCTGAGCAGCGCGGTGCGCTCCTCGGGCGGGAACTTGTACGCGATCGCCCACCGCGGCGCGTGGCTCGTCGCGCCGAGCTCCTGCTGCAGCGCGACCTGGTCGACCTTGACGACTCCGCCGTCGACCTCCCAGTCGACGCTGTGACGGTTGGTCTCCCAGTGCTCGAGGTAGGCCATGACCCCGTCGACGTCCCCCTTGACCTCGGAGGTGGGAGCCACCGGCAGCCGCGCCTCGCGGCACCAGTCGAGGAACCCCGAGTGCGAGTCGAACCGGATCCCCTCCGCGTACCCGAACGAGTGGACGAACAGCGAGAGAGGTCGGGAGGCGGTCACCTTCGGATCCTTCTGGCGGAGCGAGCCCGCGGCGGAGTTGCGTGGGTTCGCGAAGGCACGCTTCTCGGCGGCCAGCAGCTCGTCGTTCAGGCGTTCGAACGCCTTCACCGGCAGGTAGATCTCGCCGCGGACCTCGACGTAGGCGGGCGGGTCCTTCACCTGGAGTCGCTGCGGGACGCTGCGGACCGTCCGGACGTTGGCGGTGATGTCCTCGCCGATCCGTCCGTCGCCGCGCGTCGCCCCCTTCGTGAGCACGCCGTCCTCGTACGTGAGCGCGACGGCCACGCCGTCGATCTTGAGCTCGCACGAATACCTTGCCCCCGACCCGACACCCCGCTCGACCCTGGCCGCCCACGCCTGGATCTCCTCGCGGCTGAACGCGTTGTCGAGCGAGAGCATCGGCGTGCGGTGCTCGACGGGCGCGAACAGGTCGGCGGGCGTCGCTCCCACCCGCTGCGTCGGCGAGTCCGGCGTGACGAGCTCGGGGAAGCGCTCCTCGAGCGCCCGGAGCTCCTTCATGAGGTCGTCGTACTCGGCGTCGGAGACCTCGGGGTCGTCCAGGACGTGGTAGCGGTACGAGTGGAAATTCGCCTGCTCGCGCAGCTCCTCGACGTGGAGCTTGGCGTTTGCGAGCTCCCGTTCCTCGCTCGCGATGCTCACGTCCGGACCCGGGCGCCCACGATCGCGCCCGCGCATCGCTCCCGGGGTTCGGAGCGGCCGAGGAGGGGGCGGGTCAAGCCGCGAGCTCCAGGCCGCCGGCCATCCCGATCCGCTCGCCGAGGAACACGACCCCGCCGATCACCCCGGGCACCTGCTTCAGGTACGTCAAGGCCCCGTGCAGCCCGTTCTCCTTGGTCAGGATCGCCTGGACGCCCGCGGCCGCGGCGCCCGCGAGCATGCACGACTCGGCCAGCACGGCCAGCCCGTCCACCTCCGAGCGCCTCGGCCCGTGCCCCAGCGTCATCGAGACCCCGAGGCCCGCCCGGTCGGCGGGGACCACGACGGCCACCGAGGAGCCCGGCCGGCGGAGGACCGTGAGCTTCTGCCGACGCCGCGAACGGATGAAGTAATCGCCGCCGCAGTTGACGGTCACCTCGCTCACTTCGCG
>DATEQE010000068.1:0-4555 GCA_035272825.1 Actinomycetota bacterium | reverse complement strand
CCCGTCCGCATCACGGCGACGAGCTCGTCGAACGCATCCTCCCGGTAGTGCGTCGCGCCGAGCAGTCCGATCCGGCCCGCGTCGCGTTCGGCTTCCAACCACCCGAGGTGCTCGCGCCAGGCCACGAGGTTGTGGATCTGTTCCACGTCCACGCGGCCGCCGAACGCCCCGAGCTGGGCCTCGAGCTGCAGCCGACCCATCTCCGGCGACGGCGTCCAGATCTTCGTCGCGACCAGCACCTCGACCCGGACCCGCAGGGCGGCCAGTGCCCGGCCGAGCACGCCCTCGGCGCGCCCGTACATCGGGGAGGAGTCCACGAGGCGTGTCCCACCGTCGACGTGCGTCCGCAGCACCGCGACCGTCTCCGTCTCGTGTCGCGAGGAGACATCGAACACGTTCCACGTCCCGAGACCGATCACGGGAACCTCGAGACCCGTCGCGCCGAACGGCCGGAGCTCCACCCGATCCGGTGGCGGGTCAGTCCTCGGTCGAGCCGTTGTGCTCGCGAAGGAACCGTTCGAGCTCGGCGGCGATGTCTTCGCCGCTCGCGACCTGGATGGCGGACGCGTCGTCGTCCTCGTCGCCGGTGACCTCCGATGCCTCCTCGAGCCGGCGGACGTAGGCTGCGAGGTTGCCGTCCTCCTCGATCGCCTCGGTCACCTCCCGCTCGAACACCCGGGCGGCCAGCTCGATCTCCCCCGTGTCGATCTCGAGCCCGGTCAGGTCGCGAAGCGCCTCGAGCAGCGCGAGCGCGACCTTCGGGTTCTTCGACTGCGGCAGGTAGTGGGGTGCGGCCGCCCACAGCGACAGGGCCGGCAGACCGGCGCGCGACGCGGCCGAGTTCAGGACGCCGACGATGCCCGTCGGCCCCTCGTACCGGGCCGGCAAGATCCCCGGCTTCGCGAGCCAGTCTTCGTCCTCGCTCGCGGCGTTCACGGGCGCCGGCCGCGTGTGCGGAACGTCCGCGAGGAAAGCGCCGAGCGTCACGAGCAGGGACACGTCCAGGTCGTTGCAGACCTGCAGGATCGTCCCCGCGTAGGTGCGCCAGCGCGTGTTCGGCTCCACGCCCACGAACACGATCGCATCGCGATCGTTGATCCGCGCCGAGTAGAAGCGGCTGGCCGGCCAGTCGATGCGCCGCGTCGAGCCCTCGACCAGTCGAACGGTCGGACGGTGGACCTGGAAGTCGTAGAACTCCTCGGGGTCGATCTCCGCGAAGCGGCGAGCGCCCCACTGCGATCGGAGCGTGCGGACCGCCGTGGTCGCGGCCTCTCCGCCGTCGTTCCAGCCGGCGAACGCACACACCATGACGGGACGCGAGAGCTCCGGGCGGATCCGATACTCCACGTGGGCCATCCGCACAGTCTGTCGTTTCACGGGGTGCCTGTCATCCGCCCCGGGACCCGATCAAGGCGGCGGCCGACGCCCCCTCCCGGATCTTGTTCCCGGTGCCCGACCCGAGCTGAGCGCGCCCTCGACCGCCGCTTCGAGCGAGGTGCTTGTCCGCGACGACGGCTGGTGGCACGATGCCCTGCTCGCACGCAGGGGGGAACCACGATCGGAGCCCGCTCCACGTTCGGCCGACGACTGCGCAGGCTCGCGTTCATCGAGCTCGTCCTGCTCTCGACGCTCCTCGTCCCCTCCGCGCTCGCCGAGATCGCCACGGCCACGCTCTCCGCGTCGGCCTCGATCGTGAACTTCGGCGAGGCGGTCACGGTCTCGGGTTTGATCGCCGCCGAGCCCGGGTGCATGGACGGCCGGAACGTGACCCTGGAGTGGCAGCCGGCAGACTCCTCCGGGTTCTCGAACGTCGCGACCGGGACGACGGCGGCGGACGGCTCGTTCACGTTCGTGCAGACTGAGCCGCACACCGGGCGCTACGGCGCGACCATCCGAGAGGATGCGTCGTGCCTCGCCTCGACCACCAACCAGGTGCTCGTTCGCGTTCGCGAGATGGTAGACGCCGCGCTCGTCGCCGGCTCGACGGCGGGCTCGTGCGTCGACGTCTCGATGTCGGTCCGGCCGGAGCGACCCGGCCAGATCGTCGAGCTGCAACGCCAGACGCGGCAGGGCTGGAGGCTGATCGAACGGCTCACGCTCGACCCGGCGTCGCAGGCAGTGGCGTCTCCCTGTTTCGCGTCCGACGACGTCGGCGTGGTGCGGCTCCGCGTGCGCTGGGTGGCGCAGGACACACTCAACGAGACGGGCAGATCGCCCGTCCTTGCCTTCGAGGTTGCTAAGGCCTCGTGGATGCTCGAGATCGACCACGCGATCGGGACGCGACGGGTCTCGGTCGCCGTGGGCGAGGACGACGCGTTCCTGTACGACCGGGCGGCGTCCACGCCCCGGATCCCGGCGTCGAACGAGAAGCTCCTGCTCTCGATGACCCTCTACGACACCCTCGGGTCCGACTTCCGGATCCGGACCAGCGTCGCCTCGACGGGTGGCTCGTCGGGGGCCGTCCGCAACCTCTGGATCCTCGGGCAGGGCGACCCCGGCGTGACCGGGGCGACGATCGGCACGCTCGCGCGCAGGGTGGCCGATGCGGGGATCGAGCGGGTGCGAGGCCGCGTGTTCGGGGGCACCGGCTACTTCCGGCGGGACTGGGACGCGCCGGGTTGGAACGCGGTGGCGCGCGACTACGTGAACCGCCCGACCGCGCTCGTGTTCGAACGCAACGCCCAGGCCGACCCCGAGCGGGAAGCGGCGGAGACGCTCACCCGCAGGCTCGAGGCGCTCGGCGTCCGTGTGCGGGGCAGGCCCGGAAGCGGGAGACCGCCGGGCGGGCTCGAGACGATCGCGTCCGTGACCTCGAAGCCGTTGCAGCGGCTGCTCACCAGGATGCTCCGGCCCTCGGACAACTTCGTCGCCGAGACGTTGGGCAAGCGGCTCGGCGTCGAGACGCACGGCGTGCCCGGGACGATCGCGAAGGGCGCCGCCGCGATCGAGGCGTGGACGGACGGTCACGGGACGGGGTTCACGCTGAACGACAACTCCGGCCTCTCGTACGCGAACCGCGTGACGGCCGAGGGCATCGTCCGCCTGCTGTGGTTCGCGGAGGACCAGCCGTGGGGACGGGATCTGCGTCGCGCGCTGCCGACGGGCGGCCAGGGGACCCTCCGTCATCGCCTGCGTGGGGTCGACGTCCGGGCCAAGACCGGGACGCTGGACGACGTGTCGGCGCTCTCGGGGTGGGTCAAGGCCCACTCGGGCGATTGGGTCGAGTTCTCCGTGTTGTCCTTCGGGATGTCGAAGTCGACCGCCTCTGCGATCGAGGATCGGATCGTCGTGATCCTGCAGGATCAGCTCGGCTGACCGCCGCCTCCCGGGGCGTGTGAGAGAGGCCTCCCACCGGTCAACCCGGGGCGTGTTCCCACCGATGCTGAAGGGGGATGGATCCGACGACCGCAGGACCCGACGCGGCCGAGCTCCTGGAACGCGGGCTCGCGCGCGATGAACAAGAGGTCGACGTCAGCTACGAAGCCCTCGTCGAGCACCAGGCCGAGACCGAGGCCAAGTACCGCAACCTCGTCGAGCAGCTCCCGTGCGTCGTCTACCTGGCCGAGTACGGGCCGAACGGCGACTGGCTGTACGTCTCGCCCCAGATCGAGCACGTGCTCGGGTACACCCAGAAGGAGTGGCTGGAGCACCCGCACCCGCAGGGGTCGTTCACACACCCCGATGACCTCCCGCGCCTGACCGCCGAGGAGTCGCGCTCGATGGCGAGCGGCGATCCTCTCGAGATCGAGTACCGGATCCGCCGCGCCGACGGCGCGTGGGTGTGGATCCACGACGAGGCCACGGCGGTGCGTGATGAGGACGGCCACCCGATCTGCCTGCAGGGGATGATGTTCGACATCACCAAGCGCCGCGCCGAGGAGGAGCGCCTGATCTCACTCGATCGGCTCAAGAACACCCTGCTCCACACGCTGTCGCACGATCTGAAGGCGCCGCTGACGGCGATCCTGGTGGCCGCGAGCACGCTCGAACGGCTCGGGGACGAGCTCGACGACGAGGTCCGCCGGCACATGCTCCGAACGCTCGTCGAACGATCCAAGGGGATGAACGCGCTGCTGACCGACCTGCTCGACCTCGACCGGCTCGACTACGGGATCGTGGCGCCGCGTCGGTACCCGCTGGACCTGCACGAGCTGATCCGACACCTGTTGGCCAAGACGAAGGTCCTCGGCGATCGGACGGTCGAGCTCGAGGCCGGCGAGTGCCGGGCCAACGTCGATCAGCCGAAGGTCGAACGCATCCTCGAGAACCTCCTCGCGAACGCCGACCTGCACACGCCGGAGGGGACGCGGATCTGGACCCGCTGCTGGCGTGAAGGCGACGCCGCCGTGATCGCGGTCGAGGACGACGGCCCGGGCGTCCCGGCTGAGCTCCGCGACAAGATCTTCGATGCCTTCTACCGCGGTCCCGACTCGGTGCACAAGCCCGGGTCCGGGATCGGCCTGTCGCTCGTCGCGCGGTTCGCCGAGATGCACGGCGGCCGAGCCTGGGTGCAGGCCCGCGAGGGCGGCGGCTCCTCGTTCCGCGTCCTGCTCCC
>DATEQE010000067.1:0-3314 GCA_035272825.1 Actinomycetota bacterium | reverse complement strand
GCGTTCGAGGCCGTGGAGGCGCGCCAGGTAGACGAGCTGATCGAGCACGCGCATCTTCGGGTAGAGGCCGCGCTCCTCGGGCAGGTAGCCGAACCGGCGTCGCGTCTCGGCGTCCACGTCACGGCCGCGCCAGCGCACCCGGCCGGCGTCGGCCTGCAGCACGCCGAGCGCGATCCGCATCGCCGTCGTCTTGCCCGCCCCGTTCGGGCCGACGAACCCGACCATCTGCCCGGCCGAGACGCGGAATGACACGTCGTCGAGCGCGACGACCTCGCCGAAGCGCCGCATCAACCCGGCGAGCTCGAGCGCGTCCGTGGTCGACGGCGCCGCGGTCACGACGACCCGACGGTGAGGACGGCCTTGCCGCGCACCCGGCGTTCGAGCAGCGCGGCCACCGCCGAGGTGGCGTCGGCCCACGGCACGACCAGGTCGACCTCGACCAGCAGGCGACCGCCGGCGACGAGCTCGACCAGCCTCGCGAGCTCCGGCGTGCCGAGCCGGCCCTCGAGCAGCTCGTGCGTCACGAGGTACCCCCTGAGCGTCGGCCGGCCGCGACGGTAGAACCCGCGCGCGTCGAACGTCGTGGGCTCGTTCGACGAGTTCCCGAACGAGACGACGGTCCCGTCCGGCGACACGCGGGTGAGCGCGGCCGCCAGACTCGGGCCGCCCGCCGACTCGAGGATCAGGTCGAAGGGCTCCCCTTTGGCCTCGAGGCCGACGACGACGTCGTCGGCGCCGAGCTCGCGGAGGCCTTCCCCGCGTTCGGGGTTTCCGACCACGGCCGTCACCTTCGCGCCGGCATCGTGCGCGAGCTGGACGGCGAACCGGCCGACCCCACCCGCCGCCCCCGTGATCGCGACGCTCGACCCGTCGAGCGACCCACCGAACGCGAGCGTGCCGAGCGCGGTGAGGCCCGCGACCGGGAGCGTCGACGCCGTCTCGAACGAGAGGCCGTCGGGGATCGGCGCCAGATGGCCGGAGCGCACGGCGACGCGTTCGGCCCATCCGCCCCCGCTCGCCCACGCGGTGACGCGGGTCCCGGCGGGCGGGCTCGAGCCGTCGAGCGCGGGATCGGCGATCACGCCGGCGACGTCCCACCCGGGCCGCCACCCGTCCTCGGCGCTCAGCAGCGCCGTGCATTCGCCGCGGTTCAGCGAGCAGGCCCGGACCTCCACCACGGCGACGCCGTTCGCGGGCACGGGTTCGTCGACGTCGCGCGGCTCGATGCCGCCGGGCGCGCGCGGGGCGGCCGCCAGCGCCCGCATCAGGTGGCGATCTGGTGGGCCATCGAGAAGCCCCGCTGCATCTGCATCTCCGCCTGGATCAGGTGGACCACGGCGTTGATGAGCGCCAGGTGCGTGAAGGCCTGCGGGAAGTTCCCGAGGTGGCGCCCGGTGACGGCGTCGATCTCCTCCGCGTAGAGATGGAGGGGACTCGCGAAGGACAGAAGCTTCTCGCAGAGGGCGCGCGCGCGCCGAAGCTCGCCGATCTCGACCAACGCCGAGACCAGCCAGAACGAGCAGATCGTGAACGTCCCCTCCTCGCCCGAGAGCCCGTCGTCGGTCTGCTCGACCCGGTAACGCAGCACGAGTCCGTCCATCGTGAGCTGGTCGGCGATCGCGAGGACGGTGGCGCGGACGCGTTCGTCGTCCTTGGGAAGGAACCGCACGAGCGGCAAGAGCAACAGCGAGGCGTCGAGCGCGTTCGTGCCGTAGAACTGCGTGAACACGCCGCGCTCGTCCACGCCGTTCGCGCAGATGTCGCCGTGGATCTCGTCCGCCACGGCGCGCCACTTCTCCTGGAGCGCGTCCTCGCCACGACGGCGCGCGAGGCGCGCGCCTCGGTCGAGCGCGACCCAGCAGAACATCTTCGAGGAGGTGAAGTGCCTCGGCTCGCCACGGACCTCCCAGATGCCGCGGTCGGGCTCGCGCCAGTGCTCGATCGCCTTCTCGACCTGCGCGACGACGATCGGCCAGACGCGTTCGGACAGGCGGTCGCGGGACTTCGCGTTCAGGTAGACGGAGTCGAGCAGCACGCCCCACACGTCGTGCTGGTTCTGGTCGTACGCGCCATTGCCGATCCGCACGGGCTGCGCGTTCTCGTACCCCGTCAGGTTCGGCAGGATGGATTCGGTGAGGTCACGTTCGCCCCCGAGCCCGTACATCACCTGGAGGTCGCTGCCGTCCTGGCACCGATCGGCGACGAACTCGAAGAACCCGTCCGCCTCCGAATCGAACCCGAGCGTGTACAGGCCCCACAGCGCGAACGTCGAGTCCCGGATCCACGAGTACCGGTAGTCCCAGTTCCGCTCGCCGCCCGGCGACTCGGGCAGCGAGGTGGTGGCCGCCGCCATCAACGCGCCGGTGGGCGCGTAGGTGAGGCCCTTCAGCGTGAGCGCACTGCGCTGCAGGTGGATCCGCCAGGGATGGTCCGGGAACTCGCCGTGGTTCAGCCACTCGCGCCAGTACTCCTGCGTCCGCCACATCCGGTCGGCGGCGTCCTGGTAGGACCGCGGCGGTTCGTGGTCGGACCACGACAGGGCGACGAACCGCTCGTCGCCGTCGCGCATCGTCGTGTTCGCGTGCGCGCGCTTGCCCTCGAAGCCCATCCGCAGATCGCTGGTGAGCCGGAGCGGCAGGTCGCCCGGCGCGATCCGCGCGAGCGCGTGGCTGTAGCCCTCGGTCTCGTACTCCCAGCTCGCGCCCGCCCGCGCGTAGTCGGGCGAGGGCTCGCAGTCCATCAGGAGCTCGACGTGGCCGTTCACGCATCGGACCGTGCGCAGCAGGACGTGTTCGGCCTCGTGATCGCCGGGGGGCCGTTGGTACTCGACCGCCCGCTGCGTGTCGTCGTACCAGGGACCGACGAGGAGGGCGTCCCGGACCACGAGCCACCCGGTCCGCGTCTGCCACGTCGTCTCCAGGACGAGCGTCCCCGGGACGTAGCGGCGGCCGGCGGGGACGGTCACCTCGGCCGGACCCAGCCGGAAGTGACCCGCCGAGCGATCGAGCATCGCCCCGAACACCGAGGGGCTGTCCGGCCGAGGGAGGCAGAGCCACTCCACGCTCCCGCTCGGCGCGACGAGCGCCTGGACCTGCCGGTCCGACAGGAACGCGTACTCGGCGATCGGGGGGAACGGGCTCCCCTCCGCGAACCGCATCGTGCGCTCGGCGGCGGCCATCGGGGGGGATAGTAATCCGCAGTGTCGCCGGCCGTTCCTCTTAAGGGATCGGTCCTAGCAGATGCAGAGCTCTACTCGCTGCCGGGCGCAGTTCGCTATACGCGCACCACGCCCTTGTGTGTGGAGGGTGCCTGCT
>DATEQE010000066.1:0-3708 GCA_035272825.1 Actinomycetota bacterium | reverse complement strand
CATCGGCGGCCGCATCCTCCGCCTGAACCCCGACGGCTCGGTCCCCGACGACAACCCGCTCGGCCCTGGCAACTCGACGTTCGCGCTCGGGATCCGCAACTCGTTCGGCCTGTGCTTCGACCCCGAGACCGGCGAGCTGTGGGAGACCGAGAACGGACCGACCGAATGGGACGAGATCAACCTGATCCGGGCCGGCGGCAACTACGGCTGGCCCGAGCACCTCGGTCCCGGCGGCGATCCGGAGTTCGTGCCGCCGGTCCTCGCCTTCCAGGACCCGATCGTCGTCACCGGATGCGCGGGCTCGGTCGCCGACGGCGGCCTGTTCTTCGGGGAGGGCTATTCCGGGAACCTGCACCGCATGGTGCTCCCGGGCCCGGGGGCCGACGACACCACGCCGGTCGATGAGGTCATCGGGACGTTCGACGGCGGCGTCACGGACGTCGAACAGGACGCCGACGGCTCGCTCTGGGTGGTCACCCCGACCGCGCTCTATCGCCAGACGGGCCGGATCCAGGGCGTCTCCCCTTCGCCGTCCGTGAGGCCCGGCGAGGAAGAACCGCAGAGCGCGCTCGTGACGGTCGGCGGTCTCCTGATCGCCGGCGTGCTCGTCGGCGGGTTACTGCTGATGCGGAGCCGGCTGCTCCGCCGCTAGGCCTTCGGGCGTTTCATGTAGGCGACGAGCGACTGGCCACCAATCGGGTTCTGGATCTGCGCAACCGAGACGAGCTCCCATCCGTCATCGCCGAACGTGTTCAGGATCTCGCCCGGGTTGTGTTCGAGCAGTGGTGCCACGAAGTACTCCCACTTCTGCATCACAGTCCCCCTTCGAGCCTTTGCCGCCGCTTCTTGATGCACACGCCCATGATCACGGTCAGGCCCGCCTCCTCGCCGATCCGGCGCGCGTCGTCGTTCACGATGCCCTCCTGCAGCCAGAGCACCCTCGCCCCGCGCGCGACCGCCTGTTCGGCGACCTCCGGCGTGTGTTCGGCGCGGCGGAACACGTCGACGACGTCGATCGGGATCTCCTCGGGCACCTCGGACAGCGACGCGTACGCCCGCTCGCCCAGCACCTCGGTCTCGTTCGGGTTGACCGGCACGATCCGGTAGCCCCGGGACTGCAGGAACTCCGCGACCTCGTTCGACGGGCGATCCGGGTTCGACGACAGGCCGACCACCGCGATCGTCCGCGCGTCGCCCAGGATCGACCGCAGCTCCCGGTCGCTCGGCACGTAGGTCCCGTCGTCGGCGGTCACGGTCGGCTCCCGAGCTGCTCGAGCAGCTGGTGCAGGATCGCGGCCGTCGCGCCCCAGATCGTGTTCCCGTCGCGCATCGGGTAGGCGAACCCCCGGTACACGTGCCCGTCCCGCGGCCACTCCACCGTGGTCTCGGCCGCCGTGAGCTCGTCGAGCGGGTAGGCGAGCACCTGGGCGATCTCGGCCTCGCTGGGCGCGAACACCGGGTCCCCCGAGACCAGGCCGACGAACGGCACGATCAGGATCGCCGAAACGAACGTGTGCACCGGTACGAGCGCGCCGAGCACGTCGACCTCCTCGGGCGGAAGCCCGAGCTCCTCCTGCGTCTCGCGCAGCGCCGTCGCGGATAGGTCCACGTCCTCCTCGTGCGCGAGACCACCCGGGAACGAGATCTCCCCGGGGTGCCGCGAGAGTTGTTCGGTCCGCCGGGTGAGGACGAGCCGGTCGTCTTCGACCAGCGGAAGCAGCACCGCGGCGAGCCGGTCGCCCGGACCCGCCCTCGGCGAGGGGCGGGGATCGAGGCTGCCCTTCAGGCGCGTGCGCACGTCGCTCCGGTACATTCGCCGCCATGGTAGAGGAGGCGGTCGTTTCGGCCGTCGTCGAGCAGGTGGACCCGGACGAGGTCCTGCGGTTCGCGCGCAGGCTCATCACGACCCCGAGCGAGAACCCGGGCGGCACCGAGGACGCCGTGGCCGCGGTCGCCGTGGAGATCCTCGAGGAGCTGGGCGGCGCCCCCGAGATCGTCCGTGGCGACGAGGGACGGCCCAGCGTCGTCGCGCGTTTCGGGAACGGCGATCGGCCCGCGCTCGCGTGGAACGGTCACCTCGACGTCGTCCCGGCCGGCGACCTCTCGGCGTGGCGGCATCCGCCGTTCGGCGCCGAGGTCGTCGACGGCGCGCTGATCGGACGGGGGGCGGCGGACATGAAGGGCGGCATCGCGAGCGCCTTGGCCGCGGTCTCGGCGATCCGTCGCTCGGGCCTCGAGCTCACCGGCCGACTCGACCTCCACCTCGCGGCCGACGAGGAACTCGCCGGCCTGCATGGGACCAAGGTCCTGTTCGAACGCGGCTACCTCGACCAGGACGCGGCAATCGTCGGCGAGGCAACGGACCTGAACCTCGCTCTCGCCGAACGCGGCGGCGCGTGGATCACCGCCACCGCTCGCGGCAGGGCCGCACACGGCTCCACCCCGCACCTCGGCGTGAGCGCGATCACCTCGATGGCGCGGTTCCTGCTCCGGATCGAGGAGGTCCTGCCCGACCTCGAACATCCGCTCGTCGGACGACCGACGGTGAACGCGGCGATGATCCAGGGCGGGAGCGCTCCCAACGTCGTGGCCGACCGCTGCGTCGTCGAGATCGACCGCCGGATCATCCCGGGCGAGACGGAGCCCGAGGAGGTGCTCGAGCCGTTCGACCGGCTCGCGGACGCGATCCGCACCGAGCATCCGGAGGTCGACCTGTCGTTCACGATCGAGCTGTGGACCGAGGCGGCCGAGGTCAGCGGGGACCCGGCGATCGCCGACCTCTGCCGAACCGCCGTGCGGGAGGAGACCGGGCGCACGCCGCTCGACACCGGGTTCACCGGCATCACCGACGCCCGCTTCTACCTGAACGACAGGAGCATCCCGACGATCATCCTCGGCCCCGGCTCCCTGGGCGTCGCGCACACGGCGAACGAGTCGGTCGAGATCGCCCAGCTCGTCGCCGCGGCCCGCGTCTACGCCCGGGTGTTCACGCGGTTCCTCGATGGTTCGTGATCCACGCGCACCCCACGCTGTCCGAGAGCGTGAAGGGGGCCTTCCTCGGCCTCGCCGAGCGTTCGTGACGCAGGCGCGGGGTATCCTGGTGGCGTGGAACAGACCGCAACGGTGATCACGGTGACGGATCGGGCCGCCGGCAAGATCCGGCAGCTCGCCGCCAAGGAGGGACGGACCGAGCCGGTGCTCCGCGTCCGGGTGGTCGCCGGCGGGTGCTCCGGCTTCTCCTACGAGCTGTCCTTCGCCGACGCCGCCGAGGGGGACGACCACGTGATCCCCGCGGCGGACGGCGTTCGGGTGCTGGTGGACCGCCGGAGCGCGCCGATCGTCGAGGGCTCGACCCTCGACTTCAACGACGCGCTCCTGGGTGGCGGCCTCAAGATGCTCAACCCGCGTGCGACGCACGAGTGCGCCTGCGGCGACTCGTTCTCCGTCTGAGCTCCGTCTGACGCGGATCCGCCCGCTACGAGACCTCGATCTGTCCCGTCATCTGCGGGTGGATCTTGCAATGGAAGCCCGTGGAGGCCGAGACGTCCACGGTGACGGTCTCGGTCGCGCCGGGATCCATCGTTTGGTCAACGCTGCCGTCGTCCAGCGTGAACGTGTGGGTTGTGCTGTCGTTGTTGGTGATCGTGACCTCGGTCGGACCCGACACCGTGATCGTGTTCGGGTCGAACGCGAACCCGGCGATCGTGA
>DATEQE010000065.1:0-2131 GCA_035272825.1 Actinomycetota bacterium | reverse complement strand
GTTTTGTTGCCTGGGGGATGATGACCGGAAGGCGCGCGCACCTCGTCGCTCGGCTGTCCATCGCCGTGCTCGTCGCCGCCTCGGCCACGATCGGTGCCGTAACACTCTCCTCCGCGGCACCCAGCCGTGAGGAGGTCGAGCAGGCACGGGCACGCCTGGACTCCCTCAACCGGGAGCTCGACCTGATGGTCGAGCAGTACAACCAGGCGCGGCTGAAGCTCCAGGAGGTCCAGGCACGGCTGGCCGACGTTCGGTCCCAGGCCCAGCGAGCCCAGGCGACCGCGGACCGGGCCATCAGCAGCCTGAACGCGAACGCCGCTAGCGCCTACCGCGGCGTCGGCTCGCAGATCGCCGAGCTGTTCGACTCGGCCTCCCTGGCCGACTTCTCCGACCGGCTCGAGTTCATCGGGAGCATGGCGCAGGCGGACTCCGACCTCGCGGTGGAGGCCGAGGCCGCCCAACAGGAGGCCCGCTGGACCGCGGCCGAGCTCAAGGCCACGGCCGAGGAGCGCCAGGGCATCGTCGACGCCCTTGCGGCGAAGCAGGACCAGATCGAGTCGCGGGTGGCCGAGGCGCGCGACCTCTACGAGGAGCTCGACCGCAAGTACCACGAGGCGCTGGCGGCGCAGGCCGCCGCCCAGGAGGCGGCCAGCACCGTCGGTGGCAGCTCGCCGATCCCGCCGCCTCCCGCCCCGAACGCCAACGTCGCGTCCGTCCTGCAGGCCGCCTACTCGGTGATCGGAACCCCGTACCAGTACGGCGGGTCGAGCCCCGAGACAGGGTTCGACTGCTCGGGCTTCACGATGTGGGCGTGGTCGCACGCGGGCGTGTACCTCCCGCACTCGTCGGCCGCGCAGTACGCTTCTCTCCCCCACGTCGCCCAACCGGACCTGCAGCCGGGCGACCTGGTGTTCTTCTACAGCCCCATCTCCCACGTGGGGATCTACGTGGGAGGCGGCAGCATGATCCACTCGCCGACCACCGGCGACGTCGTCTCGGTGGTCCCCATCTACTGGGACAGCTTCGTCGGCGCCGCCCGTCCGGGCTGATTGGGTCCCTTCGGCCTCCGATCGGCCGATGAGCGATACACCCTCCGGGGCCGCGACCGAACAGGATCTCGCGCTCGTCCGGGCGCTCCGGGCCGGGGACGAGACCGCCTTCATGATGCTGGTCGAGCGCTACCAGCCCGCGATGCTGCGGATCGCATCGATGTACGTGTCGACGCGGGCGGTGGCCGAGGACGTCGTCCAGGATGCCTGGGTCGGCGTGCTGAAGGGGCTCGACGGCTTCGAGGGACGCTCGTCCCTACGGACGTGGATATTCCGGATCCTCGTGAACACGGCGAAGACGCGGGGGCAGCGCGAGGCCCGGAGCGTCCCCTTCTCCTCGGTCTGGGCTGCCGAACCCGACGTCGAACCGTCGGTGGACCCCGACCGGTTCCTGTCGCTCGGCCACCCGGGCTCGCCCGGCCGCTGGGCGGAGCCCCCGGTCGGGTGGGCGTCGACGCCGGAGGAGCTCCTGCTGTCGAAGGAGACGCTCGCGGAGGTCTCGCGCGCGATCGACGCGCTGCCGCCGAACCAGCGCGAGGTGATCACGATGCGCGACGTCCTGGGGTGGACCTCGGCGGACGTCCGTAACGCGCTCGATATCTCCGAGACCAATCAGCGGGTGCTCTTGCATCGCGCGCGCGCCAAGGTCCGGCGGGCGCTCGAGGGCTACCTCGGATCGGGGAGGGAACGGACGTCGTGAACTGCAGCGAGCTGGTCGAGCTGGTTACCGACTACCTGGAGGGCTCGATGCCCGCGGAGCAGCGGGCGCGGTTCGACGAGCACGTCTCGGGGTGCGATGGCTGCACGACGTACCTCGAGCAGTTCCGCATCACGATCCGGCTCACGGGCATGCTGAGCGAGGAGCAGGTCGCAGCCGACGCTCGCGAGACCCTCCTCGGCGTGTTCCGCGACTGGCGGGCATCCGCCTAGCTCGCCGGCCCGGTCTCTCCCTGCGGCCCTTCGAGATCGGCGAGCCGCGTGTCCGCCTGCCGGACCAAGGCGTCATTCCCGATCTCGGTCGCGGCCTCGCGGGCCCGCACGAGCAGGTCCCGGGCCTGCTGCCGTCGAAGGCCCGCGTTGTC
>DATEQE010000064.1:0-7370 GCA_035272825.1 Actinomycetota bacterium | reverse complement strand
CGAGGACCGGGACGTCCTGGATCGGTTGCTCTCGAGTGGTACCCGGAGCCGGCTCCCCTGGCGCCTGCGACGACACCTCAGGCGACGACTCGCTCGCTCCGGAGGCTCGCGATGAGCTGGCAGACGCCGACCGATCGCGCGATCCGGATCGTCCGGGAGCTCCTGCGTTCCCTGTCCTCGGGGCGGCAGATCTACCTCCTGTATCCGGTCGGCCACACCCAGAGGGGGGAGGCGGCACGTGAGCTCCGCGAACACGTCCTGCGGCTCCGCGAACAGCACGGGGGCGACCCCGCCCTGTTCGTCACCGACGGGAACTTCTACCTGGGACCCACCCTGCTCCCGTGGGAGTCGCTCACGCTCTTCGGTCTCGCGCGTTCGTTCGCCGACGTCGATGTGCGGTCACTGGAGTTCCTGCCAGACCCGAGCACGGAGGAGATGGATGCGCTCCTGCGGCTCCTGTCAGGTGAGGTGGCGGCGCCGGACGAGCTGAACGCCGTCGGCATGAACCGAGCCGGCCCCAGGGCGCCACCGACCACGCCCGAAGCGGGCATGGGGGAGCTGCTGCGGAGCTACGCGGCCGGCCTGGATCTGCTGCGGACGACGGCGGCGCGGCTGCTGGCCGGGCGTCCTGCGGACATGGAGGCGACGGTCCGTCTCACGGAGAGGATCGCGGACCTCCTGGTCGCGGATCCGGCGCAGGCGCTCCTCCTCACAACCGTGAAGTCGTACGACGAGTACACGTACCATCACATGGTCAACGTCTGCATCCTCTCGCTCGCCCTCGCCCATGCGATCGGCCTGCCGAGAGACGAGGCGGTCGTCCTGGGGATCGGCGGTTTGTTGCACGACGTCGGCAAGGTCAAGGTCCCGGCGGAGATCCTCCGGCACGACGGCGCGCTCGATGAGGAGCAGTGGCGGCTGATCCGACGTCATCCCGTGGATGGTGCCGGACTCGTACTCGTCACGAGCCGGGACACGTACCATCCGGCCGTCGCTCCCGTCCTCGAACACCACGTCGCGTTCGATGGCTCGGGATATCCGGCGCTCAGCGGTGGCCGGCAGCCCTCCTTGTCGTCTCGCCTCGTCTCGGTCGCCGATTGCTTCGACGCCGTGACGAGCAAGCGCTCGTACCGCGAGCCCGAGGAGCGCCGGCAGGCGCTCAGCATCTTGCAGGCCGGGGCGGGCCAAGCCTTTGACCCTCGGGTCGTGCGCACCTTCGTGCGGATGGTGGGGATCTTCCCGGTCGGCTCGCTCGTCAGGCTCTCGACCGGTGAGGTCGCGGCGGTGGTGCGCAACCACGAGGAGCTGCTGGCGCGACCCATCGTGCGGGTGGTGCTGGACGCGGATGGCGAGGGGTCGGAGCCGGTGGAGTTCGACCTCTCGGAGGCCGGCCCGGACGGGAGCCCCCTGCGCACGGTCGAGCGGAGCGTTGACCCGGCCGAGGTGGGCGTGGACATGCTCTCGTTGCTCGCTTCCGCCCCGCTCGGCATGCCGCCGCCAGACGACACGGGGCCGGGGCTGGTGCACGAGCCCGCGCCCGGCGAGGAGGCACCCGAGGGGTACGTGGAGGAGCACGGGTCCGTGGCTCCGCTCGACCTCCCCATCGACCCCGAGGCGGGGCGCGTCTGAGGCGTGCCGGCGAGGGTCGCGCGTGCGCCGGATAGACTGCGCGGATGCCGGTCGAGATCGACATCGAGCACGTCGCGCGTCTTGCTCGTCTCGAGCTCACGGAGGACGAGAAGGCTCGACTGCGCGAGCAGCTCGGCGTGATCCTCGAGAACGCCGCCAAGGTGGGCGAGGTCGCGACCGAGGACGTTCCCCCCACCGCGTACGCGATCCCGAGGTCGAACGTGCTCCGGCCCGACGAGGTCACGCCCTCGCTCACGACCGAGGAGATCCTGTCGAACGCGCCCGAGGTCGAGAACGACCGGTTCAAGGTCCCGAAGGTCGTGGAGGTCGAGTGACCGAGCTGTGCGACCGAACGGCGAGCGACCTCGCTTCGGCGCTCCGTGCTGGCACGTGCTCGGCCGTCGAGATCCTCGGGTCCTGCCTCGAACGAATCGACGCCGTCGACGGGCGCGTCGGCGCGTTCCTCGCCCGCACGGACGAGCTCGCGCGCGAGCAGGCGGAGGCGGCCGACGCGCGGATCGCCGCGGGCGACGCGCCGGAAGTCGCGGGGATCCCGCTCGCGCTGAAAGACGTGCTCTCGACGCGGGGCGTGACGACCACGTGTGGCTCGAAGATCCTCGAGACCTACGTCCCGCCGTACGACTGCACGCCCTGGGAGCGCCTGCGGGCCGACGGGGGAGTGCTGCTCGGCAAGACGAACTGCGACGAGTTCGCGATGGGTTCGTCGAACGAGAACTCGGCGTTCGGACCGGTCCACAACCCGTGGGAACTCGACCTGGTGCCGGGCGGGTCGAGCGGCGGCAGCGCGGCCGCCGTCGCCGCCAGGGAGGCCGTGTGGGCGCTCGGGACCGACACGGGCGGCTCGGTGCGGCAGCCGGCGTCGCTCTCGGGTGTGGTGGGGCTCAAGCCGACCTACGGGCTGATCAGCCGGTACGGGCTGATCGCGTTCGCGTCCTCGCTCGATACGGTGGGGACGCTCACGCGGAGCGTCCGGGACGCCGCCCTGCTGCTCTCGGCGATCGGGGGCAAGGACCCGATGGACGCGACGAGCCTGGACGAGCCGCGGCGGGACTACACCGAAGGTCTCGACGGCGAGATCTCGGGCCTGCGGGTCGGCGTGGTCAAGGAGGCGTTCGGCGACGGCGTGGAGCCGGGCGTCCGCGACAGCGTCCGGCACGCGGTCGACGAGCTCGCGAACCTCGGGGCGCGTGTGGGGGAGGCGTCGCTGCCGCACGCCGACTACGCGCTCTCGGCCTACTACCTGATCGCACCATCCGAGGCGTCATCGAACCTCGCGCGCTACGACGGCGTCCGGTACGGACTGCGCGTCGATGGCGCGGACTCGGTCGAGATGATGACCCGGACGCGGGGAGCCGGGTTCGGCGCGGAGGTCAAGCGACGGATCATGCTCGGCACGTATGCGTTGTCGGCCGGCTACTACGAGGCGTACTACGGCCAAGCGCAGAAGGTCAGGACGCTGATCATCCGCGACTACGAGGCGGCGTTCGGGGCCTTCGACGTGTTGGTGTCGCCGACGTCGCCGACGACGGCCTTCCCGATCGGCGCGAAGATCGACGACCCGCTCGCGATGTACCTGAACGACGTGTTCACGATCCCCGCGAACCTCTCCGGCATGCCGGCGATCTCGATCCCGAGCGGCGTCGATGGGGCCGGCCTGCCGGTCGGCCTCCAGCTCACGGCGCCGGTCCTGGCCGAACCCACCCTGCTACGGGTCGCGAACGCCCTCGAGGCTGCGCTCGGGTTCGACGCCCGACCCGCGCTGATCGCCGCCTGAGGTCTCGCGCGCGGCGCTCCCGGCCGACACGATCAGGGCCACCGCCACCACGATGAGGACGCCGGCGAGCAGCGTGCTCGCCGTGAACGTCTCGTCCAGGATCAACGCGCCCACGATGACGGCGCCGATCGGCGTCACGTACGCGTAGGTCGCGACGAGCGAGGTCCGGGCGTTGCGGAGCAGCCACAGGTAGCAGGTGAAGCCGATCCACGACCCGACCACCACGAGGTAGCCGAGCGCGATCCAGGATGCCCGTGAGGTCGATCCCGGGTCGAAATCCCCGAACTCGCCGACGAGCCCGCCGACGCCGAAGAACAACCCGGCCGCGACCAGCATCTCCATCCCCGCGGCCACGAGCGGGCGGTGGGGCAGCACGGCGTGACGCTGGTAGATCGACCCCGCGGCCCAGCTCGCGGCGGCCGCGAGCGCGAGCACGAGCCCGCCCATGTCGATCTCGCCCTCCAGCGCGTTCCCGCCCACGAGCAGCGCCGCCCCGATGAACCCGACCGCGAGCCCGATCACGACGACGCGCGGCTGGCGGTGCCCGAGGACGACGCGGTCGATCGCCGCCATCCACAGCGGGACCGTGGCGATCGCCAGGCCGGCCATCCCCGAGGGGATCGTGCGTTCGGCCCAGACGATGCCGCCGTTGCCGCCGAACATCATCAGCGCCGCCACCACGGTCGCGCTCCGCCAGTGGGCCGCGCGGGGACGGTCGCCGCGGCGATCGCCGAACCGGAGCGCGACCGGGAGCAGCAGGCCGCCCGCGATCAGGAAGCGGAGGCCGCCCCCGAGCAACGGCGGCAGCGTCTCATTGACGACCCGGATGGCGACGAACGTCGTGCTCCACGCCACGTAGACGAGGGAGAGCGCGGTCCAGATCGCGGCGGGGGAGCCGCTCCCTCGAGCGGTCGGTTGCTCGATCGGAGCGGACATGGTGACCACGATACGGGCCGCCCGCCGTCGGTGTCACTATCGTTCCGATGTTTGGCGGTTACGGGCTAAGAGCCGACCGACCGCGTCCCGTGAGCGCTCGAGCGCTTCGCGACCGGATGCGACGGACGGCTCCCGATAGGCTTGGCGCGTCATGGCGGACGCGTACGAAACCGTGATCGGGCTCGAGTGCCACGTCGAGCTCTCGACGGACACGAAGATGTTCTGCGGGTGCCGCAACGAGTTCGGCGCCCTACCGAACTCGAACGTCTGCCCGGTGTGCCTCGGCCTGCCGGGGTCGCTCCCGGTGCCCAACGAGAAGGCGATCGAGTCCATCGTGCGGATCGGCCTGGCGCTCGGATCGACGATCGCCCCGGACTCGCTGTTCCACCGGAAGAACTACTTCTATCCCGACATGCCGAAGGACTACCAGATCAGCCAGTACGACCTCCCCGTGTGCGTCGGCGGGCGGCTCGAGATCGAGGTCGACGGCGAGCGGCGGACGATCGGCGTCACGCGCGTGCACATGGAGGAGGACACGGGCAAGACGACGCACGTGGGCGCCGGCGGGCGGATCGGGCAGGCCGAGTACGCCCTCGTCGACTACAACCGCGCCGGCGTGCCGCTCGTCGAGTGCGTCTCCGAGCCCGACCTGCGCTCGGCGGATGACGCGCGCGCCTACTTCACCGAGCTCCGCGCGACGCTCGAGGCGCTCGACGTGTCGGACGTGCGGATGGAGGAGGGCTCGCTCCGCTGCGACGCCAACATCTCCACCCGGCGCGCGGGGGAGACCGCGCTCGGCACCAAGGTCGAGATCAAGAACCTCAACTCGGTGCGCTCGCTCGAACGCGCGCTGCGCTACGAGGAGGAGCGGCAGCGGACCGCGCTCGAACGCGGCGAGCCGCTCGTCCAGGAGACCCGTCACTTCGACGAGGAGACCGGCGCGACCCACACGTTGCGTTCGAAGGAGGAGGCGTTCGACTACCGGTACTTCCCCGAGCCCGACCTGCCGCCGCTCGAACCCGACCGCACGTGGGTGAAGGGGCTGGAGGCCGAGCTGCCCGAGCTCCCGGCCGCGCGCCGCGACCGGTACGTGGCCGAGCTCGGTCTCAAACCCGAGCAGGCCCGGATCCTCGCGGGCTCGCCCCCGGCGGCGGGGTTCTTCGAGGCGACGATCGCGCTCGGGGCGGATCCGGCATCCGCTGCGAACTGGATCACCCAGGACCTCGCCGGACTCGTGAACACGGCGAGGGTCGAGCTCGCCGCCGCCAGGGTGACGCCGCGGCACGTGGCCGACATGATCGCGCTCGTCGCCGACGAGACGATCTCGGCGACCGGCGCGAAGCAGGTGCTCGAGGAGGCGTTCGAGACCGGCGACGCGGCCGGGGCGATCGTGGAGCGCCGCGGCCTGCGCCAGGTGGTCGATGCCTCGGCGCTCGAGGCCTGGGTCGACGAGGCGATCGTCGAGAACCCCGGTCCCGTCGAGCAGTTCCGCGGTGGCAAGGAGGGGGCGCTCAACGCCGTCCTCGGCCAGGTGATGAAGAAGTCCGGTGGTTCGGCCAATCCGAAGGCCGTCCGCGAACTGCTCCTCCGGCGCCTGTCTGGGTCCTGATCCGGCAGCCGGTGACGGTCGACCGTAGAGCGCCGAAACGCTATCCCTGGTGGCAGCTCATCCTTCTTGGGCTCCTCGCGATGGTGGAGGCGCTGTTCCGGCCGCTCGGGCGCATGTGGCGCTCGGAGGACCCGCTCGACACGTACGGGCTCGCGCACTTCGGCAGCGTCGCGGGCGACGCGATGGTGGCGATCGCGCTCGCCGGGTCGGTGTTCTTCCAGATCCCGCCGCCCGAGGCTGAGGTCAAGGTGGCTGCGTTCCTCGCGCTCACGATCGCGCCGCTCGCGGTTGCCGGGCCGTTCCTGGTGCCGCTGCTCGACCGCGCGGGGCCCCGGCGCGCGATCTCGTTCGGGGCGGCCGCGGGCCGGGCCGTGGTGTGCGTCTACGCCGCGCCCCGGTTCGGCACCCTGCTCCTGTTCCCCTGCGCATTCCTGCTCCTGGTGCTCTCAAAGGTGCATGCGATCACGAAGAACGGGCTCGCGGTCGCGTACGCGGGACCCAACGAGGGCCTCGTCCGCGCGAACGCTCGCCTCGGCCGGATCGCCACCGGCGGTGCGGTGCTCGCGGCCGGGCCGGCGTTCGGGCTCCTGAAGCTCGGCGGCGCCGAGGCCGTCCTGTACGGCGCCGCCCTCGCCTACGGGATCGCCGCGGCGCTGAACCTCCGTCTGCCCCACCCGAGCGTGCGTGGCGGACAGGCCGAGGTCACCAAGCGCGGCGCGATCCCCCAGCTCACCGCGCCGGCGATCGGCGCGGCGGGGCTGCGCGCCGCGAGCGGGTTCCTGCTGTTCGCGCTGGCGTTCGCGCTCCGGCGCAGCGGCGAGCCGACCTGGTGGTTCGCCGTCCTCGCGGGTTCGGCCACGGCGGGGGCGTTCCTGGGAGACCTCATCGCGCCCCGGCTCCCGGCGAACCTGCGCGAGGAGGCCGTCGTGATCGGCTGCCTGATGGGCGCCGGAGTGGGCGCGATGCTCTCGTTCTTCGCGTTCGAGCTCGTGGTGCTCGTGCTGTTCGCCACCGTCGTGGGCGCGTCCTCCGAGCTCGGGCGGCTCGCGTTCCAGACGCTGATGCAACGGCTCGCGCCGGGCGGTTCGTACGGAAGGGTGTTCGTGCGGTACGAGATCCTGTTCCAGCTCGCGTGGGTCGGCGGCGCGTTGATCCCGGCGCTCGCGCCGATCGACTTCCGCGACGGCTTCCTGATCCTTGCGGCGTTGTACCTGGTCGCGATCATCGGGTACCTGACCCCGGACATCCTCTCGCGCCGGCGTGGATGAGTGCGAGGAGGGGTACGGTAGGCTGCGGCGGAGCCGTTTCGGGTGGGTGGTCGCGGCGGGGCGGGCGATCCGTAACGGAGGAGGAGCGGGTTCATGGCGGAGTGGGTGAAGGTCGGTTCGGCGGGCTCGGTGC
>DATEQE010000063.1:0-5639 GCA_035272825.1 Actinomycetota bacterium | reverse complement strand
CGTCAGTGGATGGCGTCGTGCTCGTCACCGACGGGCGCGCTCTCCTCGAAGTCATGCCGCCGGATCGGCTGGCTGGTTATGGTGAGCCGTGCGCACGAACCTGACCCTCCGTGACATCGGCGGCCTGCTCGACGAGCCGCTCGTCGCGGTCCTCGCGACGCTCCGACTCGACGGTTCGGTCCTGCTGTCGCCGGTCTGGCACGAGTGGCGAGACGGCGGGTTCAACCTCTGGCTCCCCGCGGACGACGTCAAGACCCGTCACCTGCAGCGCGATCCGCGAGCCACCCTCGTCGTGGCCGAATCCGCGGACCCGTTGCGGGGCGTGGAGCTCCGTACCGAGGCCCGGCTCATCCAACCGGACGACCTCTCCGACGCGATCCGGATCGCGACCCGCTACGTGGGTCCGGAGAAGGGCGCCGTGTACGTGGAGGAGGCCGGCTACGACTCCGTGATCGGTCGGCTCGAACCCGGACACCTGCGCATCTGGGACTTCGCCGACGAGTAGTCGATGTCACGCCCGGCAGGCGTATTCCGTCGAAAAGATGGGAAACCCCCACCCGAGTTGCCAAGAGGTAGGTGCTCGAGACGGTCCGAGGGCGGTCCCCGGACCGATGAGTTCGGCGCCGAACCGAGGTCGAGAGAGGGAGTACCCAGGGAGGAGGAAAGCGTGAACACACCGACCAGCATCTCGATCCCCAAACTGCGAGCCGATGTCAGCGGTCGGGTGATCGGACCCGACGACGCCGAGTACGAGCAGGCGCGCGCCGTCTTCTATGGCGGATTCGATCTCCATCCCGCGGTCGTCGTTCGGGTGGCCGACGAGATGGACATCGCCCGCGTAATCGCGCTCGCGCGCGAGACGGGGCTCGAGCTCGCCGTGCGCAGCGGCGGCCACAGCGTGATCGGCCAGGGCGTGTCCGACGGCGGGATCGTGATCGATCTCGCCGATCTGCGCGCGATCGACGTCGACCCCGAGGGGCGCACGGCGTGGGCCCAGACCGGCCTGACGGCGCTCGAGTTCACGAACGCCACCCACCCGCACGGCCTGGGGGTCGGGTTCGGCGACACGGGTTCGGTCGGGATCGGAGGGATCACGCTCGGCGGCGGCGTGGGGTACCTCGTCCGCAAGCAAGGCCTCACGGTCGACCGCCTGCTGGCCGCCGAGATCGTGACCGCCGATGGCGAGCTCCACCGCGTGGATGCCGAGCACGAACCCGACCTGTTCTGGGCGATCCGCGGCGGCGGCGGGAACTTCGGCGTGGCGACCCGTTTCCGGTTCGCTCTCCATCCCCTCGACACCGTGGTGGGCGGCATGCTGCTGCTCCCGGCGACGGTCGAGACGATCGCGGGCTTCATGGCCGAGGCCGAGGCCGCGCCCGAGGAGCTCTCGTCGATCGCGAACGTGATGCGGGCGCCTCCCTTGCCGTTCGTGCCCGAGGAGTTCCACGGCGAGCTCGCGATCATGGCGCTGATGGCCTACGCGGGGGACGTCCAGGCCGGCCAGGAGGCGCTCGCGCCGTTCCGAGCGCTCGCCGAGCCGCTCGCCGACATGCTCCGTCCGATGCCGTACCCCGAGGTCTACCCGCCCGAGGAGGATGACTACCACCCGGTCGCGACGGCGCACACGATGTTCGTCGACTCGATCGGACGTCCCGAGGCCGAGACGATCCTCGAGCACCTCGCGACCTCGACCGCGATGATGGGTGTCGCGCAGCTGCGGACACTCGGCGGGGCGATGGCGCGGGTGCCGGTCGAGGCGACCGCGTTCGCGCACCGGCAGAGCCGGATCATGGTCAACTGCGCCGCCGTGTACGAGCGCCCCGAGGAGATCGACGTGCATGGCCCCTGGCTCGAGGGGTTCGCGTCGGCGCTCAAGCAGGGCGACGACGGCGCCTACGTGAACTTCCTCGGGTTCGACGGCGAGGCACGCATCCGCGACGCGTACCCCGGAGCGACTTGGGATCGGCTGACGAAGATCAAGGCGCGGTACGACCCGACGAACCTGTTCCGGCGCAACCAGAACATCCCGCCGGCCACCGAGGAAGCGGCATGAGACCCGTCATCGGCGTGTCGAGAAGGCGATCGACGACCTGAGGGAGGGAGCGATATGAGCACGGTGACGTCGAAGGACGGGACGACGATCGCGTTCGAGACGACGGGGGAGGGGCCACCGCTGGTGATCGTGGGTGGCGCGCTGAGCGATCGCCACGCCGCCGCGACCCAGGCCGGCCTCCTCGCCCCGAACTTCACTGTCTCCGCGTACGACCGCCGCGGGCGCGGCGACAGCGGCGACAGGTCCCCGTACGCGGTCGAACGCGAGATCGAGGACCTCCAGGCGCTCGTCGAGGAGGCGGGCGGGACCACCTACGCGCTCGGTCACTCCTCAGGCGCCGTGCTCGCGCTCGACGCCGCGACCGCGACCCCGGGGATCACGAAGCTCGTGCTGTACGAGCCCCCGTTCGTCGTCGACGACTCGCGACCGCCGCTGCCGGACGACTACGTGCAGCACCTCGACGAACTCGCCGCGAGCGGGCGCCGCGGCGAGGCCGTCGAGTACTTCATGACCACCGGTGTCGGGGTCCCGGCCGAGGCGATCCCGTCGATGAAGGAGTCGCCGTTCTGGCCCTCGCTGGAGGCGATGGCGCACACGCTCTCGTACGACGGCCGGATCATGGGCGACAACATGGCCGGCAAGCCGCTGCCGAGCGATCGGTGGTCCACGGTCACCATCCCGACCTTGGTGATCGACGGCGGGGCGAGCCCGCCCTCGCTGCGGAACGCGGTCCAGGCGCTCGTCGACGTCCTGCCGAACGCCCGGCGTCTGACGCTGCAGGGTCAGACCCACGAGGTCGATCCGACGATCCTGACGCCGGTCCTCGTGGAGTTCCTCACGAGCTGAGCCGGGTTCGGGGGCCCGATGAGCGAGGATCTCGACCGGGTCGCGCGGGAGATCATCGACCTCGACCGACACATGGTGCTCGGCACCGCCGACGGGAACGGGTGGCTGTGGGTCTCGCCCTTCTACTACGCGCCGTCGGGGTACTCAGAGCTGTACTGGGTCTCCTCCCCGCAAGCCCAGCACTCGCGAACTTGGCCGCGCGCTCGGAGCTGAGCATCGTGGTCTTCGACTCGCAGGCACCGGTCGGCGAGGGCCAGGGCGTCTGCATGGCGGCCGTCGCCGAACAGCTCACCGGCGTCACGGCCGAGCGCGGCATCGAGGTCTTCTCGCGTGTCTCGGTCTCGCACGGCGAGAAGCCGTGGGCCGTCGAGGACATTCAGGATCCGACGGCGTTGCGTCTATGTCGAGCGCGCGTGTCCGAGCACTGGGTGCTCGAGCCGGAGCGTCGGCCCGACCAACGGACGCGGGTCCGGCCGTAGCGTGCGCATTCCAGTGCCGCCCGTCGCGCAGAGACTTCGTCGCGATCGGCTGACCGCCCACCTCGGGGGTATCGTCCTTGACGACGGCCAGATCGGACGTCGTCGGAGGGTTCGAGGGTGAAACGGTTCGTGAAGGACGCCGTGGATCGGAGGCGCTCGAAGACCGCGACCCGCCGGAAGGCCGCCCTCGACAAGGCAGTGCGAGAGATGCGCGACCGCGAGACGGACGGGGGCAGCATCTGGAGATCCGGGAAGGGCGGCGGCCACCACGATCGCATCTAGGTTTCGGGCCACCCACGCGGGGACACGACCCGTGACGACGGGGAGGTTCCGATGAAAGCGATCGTGCTCGACGCGTACGGGACGGCCGACGTCCTGAAGCTCGAGGACATCGACGTCCCCGAGCCGGGCGCCGGCGAGGTGCTGCTCCGCGTGCTCGGCGCGAGCCTGTTCATCGGGGACTGGCACATCATGACGGGCCTGCCGTACCTGATCCGCGTTGCGGTCCCTTCCCTTGGACTCCGCCGGCCCAAGGGGCGCGTCCTGGGGCAGGACGTCGCGGGGCGCGTCGAAGCGGTCGGCGAGGGCGTCATGGGGTTCGAGCCGGGCGACGAGGTCTTCGGCACCGCGTCGGGCTCGTTCGCCGAGAACGCGATCGCTCGAGCGGACAAGCTGGCGCCCAAGCCCGCCAACCTCAGCTTCGAGCAGGCCTCGGCCGTACCTGCCTCCGGCACGACCGCCCTCCAGGCGCTCCGCGACAAGGGGAAGGTGCGGCCGGGGCAGACGGTGCTGATCGTCGGCGCGGCGGGAGGTGTCGGGTCCTTCGCCGTGCAGATCGCCAAGGCGTTCGGCGCTCAGGTCACCGGCGTCTCCAGCACGTCGAGAGTGGACCTCGTTCGGTCGCTCGGCGCGGACGACGTCATCGACTACACGCGTGAGGACTTCGCGGAGCAGGGGAAGCGCTTCGACCTCATCCTCGACACCGCGGGGGCTCGCTCGCTGTCGCACCTCCGGCGAGCCCTCGCTCCCCGCGGAACGCTCGTGATCGTCGGTGGGGAGAGCAGCGGGAAGCTGCTCGGGGGATTCGGTCGGAACCTCCGGGCCCAGATGCTGTCGCCGTTCGTGAGCCAGGAGCTCGGCCTGTTCGCCGTGAAGGAGAAGGGCGAGGATCTGATGGCGCTCACGGAGCTCATCGAGGCCGGGGAGGTCACGCCGGTCATCGACCGGTCGTACCCGCTCGCCGACGTCCCTCAGGCCATGCGGGATCTCCAAGCCGGGCACGCACGAGGCAAGATCGTCATCACGTTCCCGGCCGTGGCTCAGCACGAGTGAATGGCTCGGACCCCCGAGCAGCTCTGGGAACCGATCGCGAAGGTCAGCTGGCGCGGCGAGAGGTGACCGAGGGTCCTGCCACCGCGGGTAGAGTCCCGCAGGCCGAACGGAAGGAGCCCGCCGATCTGCTACGACACGACCGCACGACCGCCGATGCCGCCGATCTCGGGGGGCGCCAGCGCTGCTAGCTCCGGTCCGATGATCCTCGACACGGCCGACGGCAACCGCCTCCGCGCATTCGGTGCCACGGCGATCGATCCCGAGGCGCCGGCGGTCGTGATCCTCCCGGACGTGCGCGGGCTGCACCCGTTCTACGAGCAGCTCGCGGTGCGGTTCGCGGAGGTCGGGGTCCACGCGACCGCGATCGATTACTTCGGGCGAACCGCCGGGCTCGTCGAGCGCGACGAGAACTTCGACTTCCGTGCCCACGTCCCGCAGATCACGACCGAGGGTCTGAAGGATGACGTCGCCGCGGGGATCGCGTTCGTCCGCTCGGACGCGGGGGGTGGCGCCGACAAGGTGTTCACGGTCGGGTTCTGCCTGGGAGGGCGGTTCTCGTTCAATTGCGCTGCCGATCAGGACATCGACGGCGTGGTCGGGTTCTACGGCGGCCCGCATGGCACCGGCCCCGACGACGACCGCGCTCCGGTCCGACTGGCGCCGGGCTACCGCGCACCCGTCCTCGGTCTCTTCGGCGGGGCCGACGAGCACATCCCGATGGAGACGCTCGACCGCTTCCGGGACACCCTCACGGACGCCGGCGTCCGCAACGAGTTCGTCGTGTACGACGGCGCGCCGCATTCGTTCTTCGACCGTTCGCTCGAGCAGCACCGAGAAGCGTGCGACGATGCATGGCGACGGGTGCTGCGGTTCGTCCGCGGCTCGAATGCCTAGTCGCGGGACAGGACCTGTTCGATCTCGTCCAGGTG